>DATCXL010000268.1:0-4177 GCA_036565825.1 Mycobacteriales bacterium | reverse complement strand
GCGGTCGGCATCTTCAACCTGATGGAGGACGCGGCCACCGCCGAGATCGCCCGTTCGCAGATCTGGCAGTGGCTGCACAACGACATCACCCTGGCCGATGGTCAGCAGGTGACCCGGGAACTGGTCGGGCGGATCGTGGCGGAGGAACTGGCCAAGCTGGGGGACGGTGACCATTACGCGCGGGCGCGGTCCCTGTTCACCGAGGTGGCGCTGGCCGACGACTTCGCAGACTTCCTCACCCTGCCCGCCTACGACCAGATGCCCTGACGCGCTGTCCGTCGGACGTTTTCGCGCGAGGGCGTCTGCTGGGAACGCCCCCGGGTCGACGTTCTTCGTGAGAAAACGTCGACCCGGGCAGTTCGGTCACGGGTGGTTGCCGGTTGGGTGGACGACCTCGGCGCCGCCTACCGCGTGAGCACGGTTCCGCCGGTGATACTTGTCGCTGTGCGCCCGTTGTGGTCAGTGCTGCCCCTGCTCTGCGGTGTGTGCTCGGTCCGGGAACCGACCCGCCCTGCCACCTCCGCATGATCGGTGTGCCCACCGTCCGGGTCGGACGCGAGATCCTTCGACACGATGCACTGGCTCGGTCCGGTCTGGAGGTACTGGCCGCCGGCCAGGCTCCGTCTGGTGCGCTGGTCGCCGCCCCCACCTTTCCGGTCTACCGGTACGGCTGGTTGCGCGACGGCGCGTTCTGCGCGCTGGCCCTGGACGTGGCGGGTCGGTCGCAGGCCGCTGGCGCGTTCCATCGCTGGGTGGCCGAGACGATCCTGTCCCGCCGGGAACTGGTCGCGGCCGCTATCCGAGCGGTCCAGGGTGGACGGACGGATCCGCCGTACCTGCCGGCTCGCTACACCCTCTCCGGCGAGCGGGAGCCGGAGTCTGACCGGCCCTGGCCGAACTTCCAGCTCGACGGATACGGCACCTGGCTGTACGCGCTGGCCTGGCACGTTGGTGGGTCCGATCTGGCAGCCGAGCCGTCAGCCGATCTGCGGGAGGCCGCCTGGCTGACCGCGGCCTACCTGTCCGCCATGTGGAAGGTGCCCTGCCACGACTGCTGGGAGGAAACAGGCGACGGGCACCACACGTCGACGCTGTTGGCGGTCACCTCCGGACTGTCCGCGGCAGCCCGCCTACTCGGGAAGGGCAGCACTGTCGGCGGGTACGACTTCGGCCAGGTGGCAGGCCAGATCTCCGATGTGCTGGTTGACCGACACACCGTGGACGGTCGGTTGACCAGGTCGCGCACCGACCAGCGGGTGGACGCCAGCCTGCTGTGGGCCGGAGCACCCTTCGAGGTGCCCGGAATCACCGACACCGACCTGGTGCGCAACACGGTCGAGGCGGTCAGGTCACAGCTGCTGGTGCCCGGTGGCGGTGTGCGCCGCTACCTGGGAGACAGTTACTACGGCGGCGGTGAGTGGCTGCTGGCAACCAGTTGGCTCGGCTGGCATGCCGTACTCGTCGGTGACCGGCCGCTGGCCGAACACTGTGACCGCTGGGTGCGCGAACAGTCCACAGCGGAGGGTTGGCTACCCGAACAGGTGACCGCGCGACCGCAGTTCCCGGACCTGGCGGCGGACTGGATCCGGCGCCTCGGCCCGGTCGCCACCCCGTTGCTGTGGTCGCACGCGATGCAGATCATCCAGTCTGCGGCCATGACCCAGGCCGGCTGGCCAGTCGACCGTTCGGCCACCTGGAGTTCGTAGCACCTGGTCAGCCTGTGTGCACTTCGCGATCGCTCTCGAACGGCCCGACCTGGCCACGCCAGACCCAGACCCACTGGCAGCGCGACCACATCGACACGGCACACCGTCCGACGTCTCGGCCAGTGCCGCCGGCGGCGCATGTAACTTTGTGACAAGACACGATACTTCTGCCGTTCGTGACCTTCTTGGGTAATGTGCTGGGGGTTTGGCCGGCCCATGATCGATGGGCGTGATAGAAAGAGGGCGCGTGAGGAAACGGATATACGTGGCGACAAGCCTCGCCACGGGCGTCGGATTGGTCGCCGCGGTCACCGTTGTGGCGGCTCTCGGTTCGGACCAAAATTCAGATCATCGTGCGGTGAAGGCGGAACCCACCCGGCTGGTCAGCTACCACGGCTACCAGGCGCAGGTGCCAACCTCCTGGCCGGTGTACGACCTGAGCAAGGACCCGACCCGCTGCGTTCGCTTCGACCAGCATGCGGTGTACCTGGGCACTCCGGGTACCGACCAGCGTTGCCCGGCCCACCTCGTCGGGCGAACCGAGGCACTGCTGGTCCAGCCGCTCAGCTCAGGGCCTGCCGCGACCGGCACTGATCTGCAGTCCTCGTCCGGCGAGTTGCAAAAGGACCTGCCCAAGGCGCAGGTCACGGTCACCGCGTCCTACTCCCAGGACAGGTCACTGGCCACCTCGCTGGTGGATGTGGTGGACAGTCCGGCCACCACCGCGCCGCCAACGGTCACCTCCACGGACACACCGACGACCACGCCAACGGCGAGCGGGCCGGCATCGTCGGCCTCGGCGACGCCGTCGACGACCGCGACATCCACCGGTTCTGGCACGCCGACCGGCACGCCGACGGGTTCGGCCACCGCGACACCGTCAGACTCGGCGAGCAGCACACCGTCCGGTTCGGACAGTTCGACTGACGCGACCACATCGTCCGATTCGGATGTGGTGTCGGCCGCACCGACGTCGTCTGGACCGGCGACGCCACCAGCGTCGGACAGCCCGTCGGCGACCCCGACTGCAACGCCGACAGGTACCGACACATCGACACCGGACCCGACATCGTCCGACGAGACCATCCAGCCGGACAGTGCGATCCCCAGTCCGACGGGTACCCCCGCGCCGACCTCGGAGTCGGCCACGGCGGACGGACTCGCGTCGGCCACCCCGACCGAGAGTCCGTCGCCGAGCGTGACCTCGAGCCTGACCGCGCGCACTGACCACTTCGCCGTGCGGAGCGCGTTGCTCACCAGCGGCACCAAGGGCTTCGACGCCTGTACCGCCCCGTCGCTGACCGCCATGTCCGCGTGGAGTTCGGCGTTCGACAGTATTGGCATCTACGTCGGTGGGCCGCTGCGTTCCTGCGAACAAACCAACCTTTCAGCATCGTGGGTGCAGACGGTGCGCGGGTACGGCTACTCGTTCATCCCGGTCTACGTCGGTTTCCAGGCCCCCTGCACCACGCAGACCTGGCAGAAGATCGACCCCGCCCAGGCCACCGCGCAGGGCCGCGCGCACGCCGACGATGCGGTGGCGGCCATGCGGACGCTCGGTTTCGGTGCCGGAAACGTGGTGTACCTGGACATCGAGCACTACGGCGTGGATGCTGCCTGCACCTCGGCGGTGCTGGACTACGTCGAAGGCTGGACCTGGCGTCTACACGACTACGGGTACGGTTCCGGTGTCTACGGCAGCGTCTCGTCCGCACCCCATGACCTGGCCACGGTCTACTCCTCGACCGACTACACCCGGCCGGACGGGCTGTTCTTCGCCCGCTGGAACAACCTCGTCGATGTCGACTCCGAGCCGTACGTGTCGAACACGCTGTGGGCGTCACGTCGGATCAAGCAGTACATGGGCGGGCACGACGAGACCCACAACGGGGTCACGATCAACATCGACAGCAACTACCTGCAGGGAATGATCGCCCTACCCGGCGACTTCTGACCTCCACCCACGGTGCTCCTGCGTGAAGGTCGGGCACCGCGCTACCCCCCGGAAGCGCGGTGCCCGACCAGGTCTCACTTTGACAGCGTGACCGTGACGCCGCCGGAGAACATGGAGTCGTGCAGTTCGATCTTGCTCAGGGTGAGCCCCTTGGGTACGTCGTAGACCAGGATGCCGGCGACTGAGTTACCCGGGTTGATGTTGTTGAGGAACGCGTTCGAATCGTCCAGCATGATCGCGGCACCCGAGTCGGCGTCGTACTGGCGGCCCTGGGTGTCGACCAGCTTCTGACTGCTGTCGTCGAAGAGTTGCGCCTCGTCGCCGATGTTCTTCACCGTGACGTCCACCAGGACGAACTCGCCCTGTGCCTTCTGCTCGGCGAATCCCTCGCCGACGTGGTCCAGGCCGGGCTGCACCTTGGTGACGGTGAAGGCGAACTTCCCGTCCCGTACCTCGGTGCCGATCTTGGCCGCGGCCGGCTTGGGCTTGTCGGCCGCCTTGGTGGCGACGACCGTGT
>DATCXL010000200.1:0-2017 GCA_036565825.1 Mycobacteriales bacterium | reverse complement strand
GTGATCCTGGAGTTCGGGAAGACCGAGCAGTAGAACTCGGCGGCCTGCTCACCCTCGGTGTCGAACCACAGGCACGGGATGATCCTGGTGACCGATGCCATCGTCGTGTCCTCTCCTGGGCGCCGGGTCTGTTCCACTCTGACCGAACCGGCGTCACCGCGCATCCGGCGTCACTCCGTGGCGTCGCCGAGGGACTCCAGCAGTGTCCGCAGTATGTCGACCAGGGCGTCGCGCTGGTCCGGCGAGAGGGCTGACAGCAGTCGGTTCTCGGTGGCGAGGTGGTCTGGCAGGGCGGCGTCGATCAGCGCACGTCCCTGGTCGGTGAGCGCCACGTACACCCCGCGGCCGTCCGACTCGCTGGGAGTGCGGGTGACCAGGCCCCGCTCCTGGAGGCGGTCGAGGCGCTGGGTGATCGCTCCGGAGGTGACCATGGACGCCCGCATCAGTTCGGTGGGGGTCAGTCGGTGCGGCGGATCACTGCGGCGCAGGGTGGCCAGCATGTCGAACGACGGTCGGTCCAGGCCGTGCGCACCGAACGTGCGGCGCAGTTCGACGCTGATCAGCCGCGAGGCCCGGGACAGCCGGCCGATCACGGCCATCGGCGACACGTCGAGGTCGGGTCGCTGCGCCCCCCACTGCCGCACCACCAGGTCGACGTGATCTGCCATCGCCTCAGCGTAGTGCTGTGGGGTGGGTCACCACGGTGGCGGATGCCTTAGTGCTGAGGTAATTTGTCTCAGTGCTAAACAATCGCCTCGCGATCCTGTTGGTGACCGCGCTGACCCCGATGGTCTGGGGCACCACCTACCTGGTCACCACCGAGATGCTGCCGGAGAACCGCCCGTTACTCGCCGGGTTACTGCGGGCCCTGCCGGCCGGCCTGTTACTGGTCGCCCTCACCCGCCGCCGACCACACGGCGTGTGGTGGTGGCGTGCCGCGGTACTGGGAACCCTGAACATCGGCCTGTTCTTCGCGCTGCTGTTCGTCGCCGCCTACCGGTTGCCCGGCGGGGTGGCCGCGACCGTCGGCGCACTGCAACCGCTGATCGTTGCCGGGCTTTCCGCCGGACTGCTCGGCGAACGCCTGACCCTGCGCACGGTTGTCGCCGCGCTCGCGGGCGTGGGCGGGGTCAGCCTGCTCGTGCTGCGCGCGGACGCACGGTTGGACACCCTGGGCATCGCCGCCGCGGCCGGCGGCGCGGTGTCCATGGCCATCGGCGTCGTGTTGAGCAAGCGGTGGACCTCCCCGGCTCCGCTGCTGGCAACCACCGGGTGGCAACTCGTCGCCGGCGGCCTGCTGCTCCTGCCGTTCACCCTGCTCGTGGAGGGCCCGCCCCCGGCCCATCTGACCGCCACGAACCTCGCCGGATACGCCTACCTGTCGATCATCGGATGCGCTGTCGCCTACGCGCTGTGGTTCCGAGGTATCAACGCACTGTCGCCGACCCACGTGACCTTCCTCGTCCTGCTCAGCCCGGTGGTGGCCACCGCACTGGGGTGGTTTGTCGTCGACGAGGAACTCACCCCGGCGCAGGCACTGGGCGCAGTCGTCGTACTGGTCTCCCTGGTCGCGGCACAGAAAAGAGGTACCGACCGCACCCGCCGACCTGAACCGGTGCACATCGGCTCGTCAACGAACTGACGAACGCGGATACCCCGAAGCCCTCCGCAGCCACCCGATCAGTCGGTGACCCGGGGGTCGGTGTCCGAAATCGGCCGTAGCGATGTGGCGATACGAACGAGGTCCGGAGTCGGGCCGGGAAAGTTCTCGGCCGCGACCCGGACCAACACGCCAGGGCGCTCTTCCCACATCAGGGAGGCGCTGTGGGATGACGGCTGGGATTCCGAACGGTAGGCGGCCCGGTGGCCGCGCACGGTGGTGATGCGCATGCCGAGCGCGAGCAGTGCGCCGAACGAGTCGTGGTTGTGGTTGACACTGATGGCGACCTGTCCGAGGTCAGGTCTGGATCCGGGAAGCCCACGACTGTCTGTAGTGGATGGTGATCGACCCGGGGCC
>DATCXL010000263.1:0-3476 GCA_036565825.1 Mycobacteriales bacterium | reverse complement strand
ACGGTCGGCCCGCCTCAGGTGGTCGGGGGTCAGCGCGTCCAGTCGGGCGCGCACCCGGACGTCGGGTCCGGTCGAGGTGAGCCCGCCGGCCCGGGTCGCGGATTCCCCGGCCAGTTCGGCGGTGACCGCCCCGGTGCCCTCCCGCAACCCCCGGCCAAGTAGCACCACCTCGGCCACCTTCTGTCGGGCGAACGCGAGCCGGTCACGCACCGCGGGCTCGATCCCGTCCTCTTCGGTCACGTCGTAGGGCACGTGCAGCAGTGAGCACGACGTCGACACCACCAGGTCGCCCACCAGACCCAGCAGCGTGACGCAGGTGGCCAACGCGGCCGGCAGGTCCGTTCGCCACACGTTGCGGCCGTCGACCACGCCGGCGACCAGCGTCTTGTCGCGAAGGTTCGGCACGCCGGCCAGCCGTGCGACGAGGTGTGGGGCGGACACCAGGTCGACCCCGATCGCCTCCACCGGGGTGGCGGCCAGCACGTCCAACGCCGGCCCCAGATCGCCGTAACTACCGGTGACCAGCAGCCGGGGGCGTGCTACCAGTCCACCCAGCCGCTGGTAGGCCCGGTCCAGCGCGGCCAGCTCGCGCTCGCTGCGGTCGGCGACGAACGATGGCTCGTCCAGTTGCACCCAGGCGGCGCCGGCCGCGGCCAGCCGGTCCAGCAGTTCGACGTAGCGGTCCAGCAACGGGTCGAGCAGGTCCAACGGAACAAAGGAGTCAGACGTCGCCTGACCGGGTTTGGCGAGCAGGAGGAAGCTGACCGGTCCGAGCAGCACGGGCCGGGTCACCACCCCCATCGCGGCGGCCTCGGTGAACTCGGCGACCGGCTTGTCACCAGCCAGGGCGAAACGGGTGCCCGGGTCGATCTCAGGCACCAGGTGGTGGTAGTTCGTGTCGAACCATTTCGTCAGTTCCATCGGGGCCGCGTCGTCGTGCCCACGGGCCATCGCGAAGTAGGTGTCCAGTTCGGACAGATCCAGGGAGGTGAACCGGGTCGGTACGGCGCCGAAGAGAACCGCGGTGTCCAACACGTGGTCGTACAGCGAGAAGGTGTTACCCGGTATCGAGTCCAGCCCGCTGTCGACCAGTTCGGTCCAGGTCTGGGCACGCAGTACATGGGCGGTGTCGAGTAGTTCTGACGCACTGATGTCGGCGGACCAGTAGCCCTCCACGGCCCGTTTGAGTTCCCGGCGCGGACCGATCCTCGGGTAGCCAAGGACGGTCGAACCAGGAGAGGCCGAGCCGGGTGTACCGGACGCTGGCTGCGGCATGGCTTCCTCCCGGCCGCCACCGCCCACCCCGTACCGTTACCGCGCTCGGTGAGCGGGGGTGACTGTGGCCACGGTACCGACCACATGGGGATCGGTCGACCGCTGGCGGGTTCGTTCCAGGTCCTCGCCGGGGCACAGCCCCGGCTCCGGTGTCGCGCCGCACGTGGCGTGGTGCTGCGTTGTCCCTCTGCGGGGGGCGAGGACAGGGTGGAACCACGTGGCACACCCGGCCCGACTCCCGTACGTGCTTCGGCGTGTCCCACAGGGACGTCGCAGAACTGATGGGTGAACGCTGTCGAGAGTCGAGCCCGGGCCCCGGCTTTGTCTTACGTTGTGCGGTCTGGTGGTCAGGGGCGCCCGATCCGGACCCGCCACACCTGCGGCCCCTCCTCCAGGTAGGTCCACTCGAACTGGCCCTTGTGCTCGGCCTCGAACTGGTAGTAGAGGGGCTTCGGGTCGTGGTCGTTGACGAGGATGAAGCCGTTACCCGACTCGAGGTTGTGGTAGTTCTCGAAGATCAGTTCGTGTCGGCGGGCCGGAATCTCGTTACGAACGTCGAGCACGGTGTCTGACATCGCGTTCCCTTCTGGTGGTCGGACGGCGGAGTCCGCTCCGACCGGTGTGGGCGCGTATCACGGCGCCGGTTGGCGAGACGATGGCCGGGCCAGGCGGGGCCAGCATCCGACCAGTCTCGACGAGTACAGATAGTTTCTACTACTATTGCTCGTGTAAAAACAAGGAGGTGCACCGTGGCGGACCACTTCTCGGGCCAGGGCACGCTGAGCCTGGCTGACTGGTGCGCACCCGGCCTGACGACCGATCTCGTCCACGCAGCCCTGCATGAGGTGATTGACCCCGAGCTTGGGGTGAACATCGTTGATCTGGGCTTGGTGTACGAACTCGCCGTCGACCCGGTGGGGAACATCACGATCCACATGACGCTGACCACACCCGGTTGCCCGCTGGGTAGCTACCTCGACGACGAGATCCGTGGTTGCCTACGCCAGTTTCCCGCCGCCGGTGACGTCACGGTGCGGCTCGTCTGGGATCCGCCGTGGAGTCCGGAACTGATGAACGACGCGGCCAGGGCGCAGCTCGGCTGGCGACGGTGACCACGACACGCCGTCACGGCGTCGTCCTGCTCGCTGGGGCGATGGTCGCGATGCTGGCCGGCCTGTGGGGTGCGCTCGCCCTGCTCGGGTTCGAGGTGCCGGCCAGCACGACCACTGCCAGCGATCACGGCATCCTGATGGCGCTCGGTTTTCTCGGCACCATGATCGCGGTCGAACGGGCCGTCGCGTTGGGTCGCCTCTGGGGATGGGGGGCACCGGCCGCCTCGGCCGTCGGCACGGTGTGGTTGCTCGTCGGTGACTCGTCCGCCGCTGGGAAGCTGCTGCTGGTAGTGGCCGGACTGATCCTGCTGGCCATATACGTGGTGCTGCACCAGGTGCAGCCCTCGCTGCACAACGCGCTGATGGCGCTGGGAACGACCGGGTGGATCATCGGCGCGGCACTGTGGCTGGCCGGTTGGAACATCTACCGGATCCTGCCGTGGTTGGCCGGCTTTCTGGTCGTCACCATCGCAGCGGAACGCCTCGAGCTGTCCCGGTTGATCGGTGTGAGCCGCCGCGCCCGCAGGGTGCTCGCGGGCGCGATCATCCTGTTCATGGTCGGCGCCGCCATCAGCGTCTGGTCACCAGGGCCCGGGGTACGGGTCTGCGGGGTGGCGCTGCTCGCTCTGGCCGGCTGGCTGGCGACATGTGACGCGGCGCGGCGCACCGTACGGGCGCGCGGCGTCACCCGGTTCATCGCCGTCGGTCTGCTCGCCGGCTACGTGTGGCTCGCGGTCGGCGGCGTGGCCTGGCTGCTCGGCGGCTTCCAGATCTGGGGATCCACCTTCGACACCCAGGTGCACGCGGTGTTCCTCGGCTTCGTTGTGTCGATGATCTTCGCGCACGCCCCGGTCATCGCCCCGGCGGTGCTGCGCCGGCCGATGTCCTACTGGCCGGTGTTCTACGTCCACCTGGCGTTGCTGCACGTGTCGTTGTTGGTGCGTCTGCTCGGCGGCGACCTGTTCGGCTCCAGGGCCGCGTGGCAGATCGGTGGCCTGCTCAACGAGGTCGCGATGCTCAACTTCGTCGTGGTCACGGTGGCCAGCGTGCTCACCGCCCGACGGCGGCGCTCCTCCGGAGCCCGAGGCG
>DATCXL010000195.1:0-3018 GCA_036565825.1 Mycobacteriales bacterium | reverse complement strand
CCCGCTGGGAGGGTCGGCGGGGCCGTTCGCCGGTGCCCTCGGCCTTCTCTTCCGCCCGGCCCACGCGTTTCGGGGGCTTCGGTTGCTTGGCCTCCTTGGCCTCACCCTGGGCCCGCCCGGCGCCCTCTTCTTCGGGCTCTTCTTCTTCGGGCTCTTCCTTTTCGGGTTCTTCGCCTTCTTCGGGTTCCTCCTCGGAGGGTTCCTCGCCGGCGCCGCTGAGGGCTGCGGTGCGTCGGGCCAACGAGTCGGCGATCTTCTCAGCCTGACCGGTCAGCATCGAGGTGGCGGCGGCACGCCCGGCTCCCAACAACTCCTGGCGTACCTCGTCGGTGAGCTTGGCCACCTCCGGCGACGAGGCGAGTTGGGACAGCCCCTCCCGGGCCAGCTTCCGCACGTCCAGGCTCAGCCGCCTGCCCATCATCCAGGTGCCCACGGCGAAGGCGAGTTTCGCCTTCTTCGACCGGCCCATCAGGTATCCGCTGGCCACGGCGGCGCCGATCTTGGCGGTGTTGTTCACTGGTCCCCCCATGTCCCGCATCGGTACGGCAGCCGACCATCAACCCCGGCGCGATGTTCGGCCTGTTCGAGTTGGTCGAGCAACTGCTCCTCGGCCTGCTCGAACTCCTCCTCGGTGAGTAGCCCGGCATCGGCGGCCAGCACGAGCGACCGCAGTTCCGCCTGGATCCTGCTGGTGTCGCACAGTTCCCGGTCGGCCTCGTCGGCCACCTGTCTGGCCAGCCAGTCAACTCCACGCACCGGCGCGAGTGGCAGGGTGAGCAGTCCGGTCAGCAGTCCCATGCCGGTCACCCGGCTCTGTCGGACACGAAGCTGTATGGCGGTAGTGGGCCGGTGCAGCGCAGTTGCACCCGCGATCCCATCCGACGGTCCAGGGCGTCCACCGCACCGGTGAACACCTCGGTGTCGGTTCGCTCGACCAGAAAGCCCGCGTTCAGAACGGTGCCGGCCACCTGTGGGCCGACCGCTGTGCGGACCGCGAGCGGACCCAGGGTCTCCAGTACCTGGTGCGCGTCGGCATGCTGCCGTTCCCGTAGCGCGGTGGCCACCGCCTCGCCGAGTTGCAGCCGACTGTGGTAGCTGCCCACGTCGCTGGCCCGTAGCCTGCGCACCACCGGTTCGTCGCGGGCCACATCTCGCAGCATCTGCTCCTCGTCCGGCAGCACCTTGACGTTCAGCTCGACCCGACCGGACAGCTCTCGCAACAACCGGTGGTAGTGATCCGCCCCGTGTACCAGATCCTCACGCAGGGTGGCCTCGTCCGGCGAGACCACGCCGAACCGCATCGGTAGCACGCTGCCCTGTCCGAGTAGTTCACCGAGCACCTGCTGGTGCGCCTGAAGGTCTCGCCGCCGCGCCCGTAGGTCCGGTGGGGCCTCACTGACCACCGCGGACAGTGATCCGACCCGTAGCCGGCGCACCGTACCTACCGTGCCGCCGACCCCGGTCAGGCGGGACAGGTCGCACGGGTGGTCACCGCCCACCACCCCGTAGACGTACAGGCCGGTCGGGATCATCGCTGCCGTCCCTCCGGACGTTTGCCCGGTGGGTGTGGACGGTCCTGGGTGGCCTCCTGCTGCTCACCGTCGCCGCCCCGGCCCCGGTGGAACGCCTCGGTGAACGCGCTGGTGGCGCCGGACAGCGCGCCTTTGGCCTTCCCGCGCGAACCCTGCTCGGACAGTTCGCCGAACATCTCGGGCAGGGTCCGACTGCTCTTCGTCTCGACGAGGTCGACCCGGTGCACCCGTTCGGCGAACTGTAGGTACGTGTCCACGCTGGCCACCACGATCCGGGCGTCCACAGTGAGCAGTTCGATGCCTACCAGCGACACCCGCAGGTACACGTCGATGACCATGCCCTTGTCCAGGATCAGCTCGATGACGTCGTAGAGCGTGCTGGACCGCCAGTCACGGTCGATCACCTGCTGCTGGCTCATCACCGTCATCAGCGCGCTCCTCGGGTTGTGTGTGTTGGCAGGGCCGGTTGCTCGAACCCGCCGGGCGCCTCGGTCAACCGGGCGGACCGGCGGGTACCCAGCAGCTCGGACAGCTCGTGCACCTGACGTTCCAGTGCGTCCAGCGCCCGACCCAGTCGCTCGATCTGTGCCGCGCTCAGCGTTCCGGCGTCCATCCGGCGCAGCGCCTGGCGTTCCAGCAACTGCCGGACGATGTCGACCACCGCCACCACCAGTCCCGCGACACCGGCGGCCGGGTCGGCTTTCCGGTCTGGCACCGTCAGTTGGCTCAGGTCCCTGTGCCGGTCTGGGTCGCTCGGCCGGTCTGGGTCGGCTACCTGATCCAGATCCTCCAGTAGGGACAGGCGGCCGCGGCGGATGCCGGCCGGGGCGCCCGGACCTGACACGGACCCAGCTGGTGGGCCGACCGGTGGCTCGACTCGTTGGTTCGGGGGCCGACGCGGCCGCCCGTCCGACTCACGAAGGCCGTGCTGGCGGTGTAGCGGTCGGCCGCCGGGGCCTGGGGGGACGGAACGGCTGAGGCTCTGTATCGAGGCCAGCAACAGACACAGGTCCAGCCGGATCAGGTCGACACCTGCCAGGGTGATCAACACGTTGCCGTCGAGCACCACGCCGGTATCCACCAACCGGTCCAACAGGTCGACCAGCGAGCCGTCGTCGAGGGCCAGGTTGGTGTCAGCCATGGTTCACACCCTCGGTGAGCCGGGTGAAGTGGTACGGCGGCCAGGGGCCGGTCAGTTCGAACCGCAACCGGCTGGCCGCATGCCGCTCGGACAGGTCGCCGGCCTCGGCCCGCAGCACGGTGTCCTGATCCCTGGTCAACAGGTACGCGGCGTCCAACACCAGGGTCGCGCCGTTGGTGGAGCGTGGCGAGCGTTGACACAACACCGCCTCCCGGGCGTGCCGGGAGAGCCTGGTGTGCGATTCGTCGGCCATTCGCCTGGCCAGTTCTCGGGCGACGCGGTGGGTGCGGACCGACTCCCGCCGGCGCAGCATCCAAGCGGTGCCGGCACCCGGTCGGACCGGTT
>DATCXL010000208.1:0-8669 GCA_036565825.1 Mycobacteriales bacterium | reverse complement strand
CACGTCGCCGGCCCTGGCCACCGCGGGCGTGCGCGCGGTACCGCCGGGTGCGTGGTCGGCACGCACACACGGCACGCGCCGTTCACCGGCCTCCGCGGCCACCGCGGCGTTCACCTCGGCCGAGTTTGTGCAGGCGTGTACCAGCCACGCCGCGGCCAGATCGCCCGGCGCATACCGTCGGCCCCAGACCTCGACAGGCAGCGCGGACAGTTCTTCGGCCACCTCCGGTGCGACCACCCGCACCAGCGCCCCGGCCTCCAACAGCCCGCGAACCCGGCGCAACGCCACCGCGCCACCGCCCACCACGACCACCTGGCGGCCGACCAGATCGAGCACCAGCGGGTAGCCGAACGCCGGGCGCGCCGTCGGGCCGCTCACCGGGGCACCAGACCGCGCCCGCGCGGCGGCACCTGCACCGAGGCGAACCCACACCGGCCGACCGTGATACCGACCTGTCGGATGGCGGTGGTCACGAACTGTCCGCCCCGTGGGTGGTGCGGCCGCACGACGTCGGAACGCACCACCGGCCAGACGCCGGCGAGCGCGTGAGCGGAGATCTCACCGGCGCTGCGAGCCCTCCACATCATGGGCCGGATCATGGGCCGGCCTGCCCAGCCGTCATCTGAATCCCCGCACCATGCCGGCGGCGACCGTGGCACCGGTGTGCTCGTCGACCAGCAGCAGCGCGCCGGTCGCCCGGCAGTCGACGTAGGGCTCGGCGACCACCGGTTCGGCCAGCCGCAACGTGGCGTGGCCGATGTCGTTGAGTCCCAGTTCCTCCGCGGGTGAGGCGTCCAGGGTGGACACGTCCAGTCGGTCGTGGACCACGGTGACCACACCGGGCACGTCACGGGTGGTGTGCCGGACCCGGTAGCGGTCGCCGGGCCGC
The DNA here is from genome assembly GCA_036565825.1 of Mycobacteriales bacterium. Taxonomy (GTDB): domain Bacteria; phylum Actinomycetota; class Actinomycetes; order Mycobacteriales; family DASULA01; genus DASULA01. The sequence goes on along the minus strand of DATCXL010000208.1, from coordinate 7,780 downwards.
AGCGGTGTCTCGGCCAACCAACAGATCACCGCGTCCAGCTCCCTGCTGGTCACCGGCAGCGGGTCGGCGGCCAGCAGGTCACCCCGGCCCACGTCGACGTGGTCTGCCAACCGCAGTACCACCGACCGGCCGGCACCGGCCTCGGTCAGCGGTCCGTCGGCGGTGTCAATGCCGGCCAGCATGGTCTGCTGACCGGCCGGCAACACGGTGACCGGCTGACCGACCCGCAACGTCCCGGCGGCGACCCGCCCGGCGTAGCCGCGGTAGTCGGGGTGGGCCGCGGTCCGTGGCCGGATCACCAACTGGACCGGGAACCGCGCTCCGTGCACCGGCGGTTCGGGCAGCGTGAGGGTCTCCAGGTGTTCGAGCAGCGCCGGCCCGGCGTACCAGCCGGCACGGTCCGAGCGGGTCACCACGTTGTCCCCGTGCAGTGCCGAGACAGGGATCGCCGTCCAGCTGCCGATACCACGTCGGTCGGCCAGTTCGGCGAACTGACCACAGATCTGGTCGAAGGGCTGTTCGGTGAACTCCACCAGGTCCATCTTGTTCACCGCGAGCACGACGTGTGCCACGCCCAGCAGCGCGGCGATCGCGGCGTGCCGGCGGGACTGGTCGACCAGTCCGGCCCGCACGTCGACCAGCACGACGGCCACGTCCGCGGTGGACGCCCCGGTGACCATGTTGCGGGTGTACTGCACGTGGCCGGGGGTGTCGGCGAGCACGAACGACCGGCGCGGGGTGGAGAAGTACCGGTACGCCACGTCGATGGTGATGCCCTGTTCACGCTCGGCTCGCAGTCCGTCCACCAGCAGCGCCAGGTCGGTCTCGTCGTACCCGCGTCGTTGGCTGGCGTCGGTGACCGCGGCCAGTTGGTCGGCGAACACGGCCTTGGAGTCGTGCAACAGGCGGCCGATCAACGTGCTCTTGCCATCGTCCACCGATCCGGCGGTGGCGACCCGCAGTAGCCCGGCCATCAGAAGTACCCCTCCCGCTTACGGTCTTCCATGGCGGCCTCGCTGGTGCGGTCGTCGGCCCGGGTGGCACCGCGCTCGGTGATCCGGGTGGCGGCGACCTCGGCCACCACGTCGGCCACCGTGGCCGCATCCGACCGGACCGCGCCGGTGCAGGTCGCATCCCCGAGAGTGCGGTACCGCACCCGTTCGACGAAAACCCGCTCGTCGGGACGCGGCGGGGTGTGCGGGGTGACCGCGATCAGCATGCCGTCCCGCTCGACCACCGGTCGTTCGTGCGCGAAGTACAGATGCGGGACCTCGATACCCTCGCGAGCGATGTAGGCCCACACGTCCAGCTCGGTCCAGTTCGACAGGGGGAACACCCGAACGTGCTCCCCCGGTCGGTGCCGGCCGTTGTACAGGTCCCACAGTTCGGGTCGCTGGTTGCGCGGGTCCCACCGACCCGACTCGTCACGCACCGAGAACACCCGCTCCTTGGCCCGCGCCTTCTCCTCGTCCCGACGGGCACCGCCGAGCACGGCGTCGAACCGGTGCCTGGCGATCCCGTCCAACAGCGGCACGGTCTGAAGTGGATTACGCGGCTGTCCGGGCACCTCGCGTACCCGCCCGGCGTCGATGGACTCCTGCACGCTGGCCACCACCAGCGAGACACCCAGTTCGGCCACCTGCCGATCCCGGAACTCCAGCACCTCGGCGAAGTTGTGCCCGGTGTCCACGTGCATCACCGGAAACGGGATCCGCCCCGGCCAGAACGCCTTGGCCGCCAACCGCAGCAGCACCACCGAGTCCTTGCCGCCGGAGAACAACAGCACCGGGCGGGCGAAGGTGGCCACCACCTCACGCAACACGTGTATCGACTCGTCCTCCAGTGCCTCCAACGCGTCACCGCGTTCGATCCGCACCGCTGTGTCGCCGGAGAGCGTCATGCCAGCCCCCGCCCGGCCAGCACCGCGAGCACGGTCTGTACGCACTCGGATACCGAGCGCCCGGCGGTGTCCAGCCTCAGGTCCGGGTCGGCTGGCGGCTCGTAGGGGTCGTCCACCCCGGTCAGCCCGGTGATGTCCCCGGACCGCGCCCTGGCGTACAGGCCCTTCACGTCACGGGCCGAACACTCGGTCACCGGCGTGGCCACGTGCACCTGCACGAACGTCGTTCCGTTGTCGACGTGCCGGTCACGGACCCGCTGCCGGGCCCGCGCGTAGGGCGAGATCACCGCGGCGAGCACCAGCACGCCGTTACGGGCCAGCAGCTCGGCGACAAAACCGATCCGCTCCACGTTGGCGTCCCGGTCGGCCCGGGAGAAGCCGAGTCCCGCCGACAGCGTCTCGCGTACCGCGTCCCCGTCGAGTACCTCCACCCGGCGCCCGGTCGGACGCAGCCGGTCGGCGACCGCGTGCGCGATGGTGGTCTTGCCCGCGCTGGGCAGCCCGGTCAGCCAGACCGTGCCTCCGGCGCCGGTCAGTGGATCGTCGGTTCGGGGGCCGTCTGGGCTGGTCAGAGTCGTCACCTGGTCTGTCTCCTCGGGGGCTTACCTTGGTTGCCTGGCGGAAGGCGTACTGGACGTACGCGCGGACGCTCGCGACGGCGGGACCGTGGGTTCGCCACCACAGCCGGCGACCCGCGGGCGCGAGGGCCCGGCGAACCGGCTGGTGTGATGTGTGACTGGGTGAGATGCCGGCCCGGGTCAGGCCAGCGGACAGACGGCGCTGGACACGCGCTGCAGGTCAACATGCAGCCGTGCGACAAGTCCAACGCGACGAATCACCCGTGCATGGTGACACGGGGACATGCGATCCGTCGACCCCGGGGTGACGCACCCCTCAGCTGTCGCCAGAATCGAGGCGGATGTGTCACTCTGGGAAGGTGACGTCCCGCGGCGTGCCTCTCGTCGCTCGCCTGCATGTCGATCTGCAGCGGGCGATCAGCGCGGCGTGTCCGGACCCCGGGGTGCTCCCGGTCGCAGTGGTGACCGGAGAACGCTGAACCCAGGGCACTTCCCGACAGTCAGACAGCCAGCCAGGCAGCATGTCGCGCCCGGCTGCCCACACCAAACGCGGTATCGGTTGGTCTGGGCAGCACACTGTGTGCGCGCGCCGTCACAATCCATCGCGAGGACTACATGGCACGGACCGGCCAGGGCCAGTGGGCGCTCGGCTACCGCGAACCGCTCAACCCGGTCGAGCGCATCAAGCGCGACGAGGACGGGTTGAAGGTCAGGCAACGCATCATTGATGTCTACTCCCACACTGGATTCGCCGGAATCGATCCGACCGACCTGCGCGGTCGGTTCCGCTGGATGGGGCTCTACACCCAGCGGGCGCAGGGCATCCCCGGCGGGCGAACCGCCGCGCTGGAACCAGAAGAACTCGAAGACGAGTACTTCATGATGCGGATCCGAATCGACGGTGGGCAGCTCACCACCCGGCAGTTGCGCACCATCGCAGGTCTGTCCACCGAGTTCGGCCGGGACATCGCCGATGTCACCGACCGGCAGAACGTGCAGCTGCACTGGGTCCGTATCGAGGACGTACCGGAGATCTGGGCCCGCCTGGACGAGATCGGCCTGTCCACCACCGAGGCGTGTGGGGACGTCCCCCGGGTCATCATCGGGTGTCCGTTGGCCGGGGTGGCCGGCGACGAGGTGCTCGACTCCACCGAGGCGCTGCGGTCGGTGGCTGACCGGTACGTCGGTGACCCGGCGTTCTCCAACCTGCCGCGCAAGTACAAGACCTCGATCTCCGGGTGTGGCCGGCACTGCACCAACCACGAACTCAACGACGTGGCCTTCGCCGGCGTGGTCGGCCCGGACGGGCAACCGGGGTTCGACCTGTGGGTTGGCGGCGGGCTGTCCACCGCCCCGAAACTGGCGGTACGGCTGGGCGCGTTCGTACCTCCGGACCGGGTGGCCGAGGTGTGGGCCGGGGTCACCAGCATCTTCCGCGACTACGGCTACCGGCGGGGCCGCAACCACAACCGGATGAAGTTCCTGGTTGCCGACTGGGGCCCGGCCCGGTTCCGTGAGGTACTCGAAAGCGAGTACCTGTCCGCGCCGCTGGCCGACGGCCCGCCGGTGGTGCCGTGCGTGGACCGGGACCACCTGGGAGTGCAGCCGCAGCACGACGGACGGTTCACGGTGGGAGCCGCACTTCTGGCCGGACGCACCAGCGGCACCCAACTGGCCCGACTCGCCGACATCGCCGACACCTACGGCACCGGCCTGGTGGGCACCACCGTCCAACAGCACGTGGTGATCCGCAACGTGGCCGAGTCCGATGTGGACGCCTGTGTGGCCGAGGTGGAGGCCGCCGGCCTGCGGGTGCGGCCGAGTGTGTTCCGGCGCGGCACGTTGGCCTGCATCGGGTTGGAGTTCTGCAAGCTGGCCATGGTGGAGACCAAGGGGCGCGCCCAGTGGCTCTACCAGGAGCTGGAACGGCGGATGCCCGACTTCGACGAACCGATCGGCATCAACATCAACGGCTGCCCGAACTCCTGCGCCCGGTTCCAGGTCGCCGACATCGGGCTGAAGGGCTGTGTGGTCAAGGGCCCCGACGGCGAGGACACCGAAGGGTTCCAGGTGCACCTGGGCGGCCACATGGGTGAGGTCGCGACCCTGGGCCGCAAGTTCCGGGGACTGCGGATCACGGCCGAGGGCGCGGCCGACTACATCGAGCGGGTGCTACGCGGGTTCCTGGCCCGGCGTGAACCGGGCGAACGGTTCGCCGCCTATGTCGCGCGCGCAGACGAGGAGTGGCTGACTTGAGCGACCTGCGGCCTTCCGGCCGGAACATACCGCCGTTCTACTGCCCGTACTGCGGCGACGACCAGATCCGTCCGGCCGGCGAACGCGACGGCGAGTGGGCCTGTGAGCTGTGTCGACGGGCCTGGCGGCTGCACTACCTGGGTGGTGCCGGGTCAGGGGCCGCGGCCGGGTCGGGCGTCGCGGCCGAGGCGCAACGATGAGCGCGCCCGCGTCGGAGCACCCACGGCTGGCCGCGTTGGCACGGCGGGCCGGCGAGGAGCTGGAGGGCGCGCAGCCCACCGAGGTGCTGCGGTTCGCCGCCGAGGAGTTCGGCGACCGGCTGTGCGTGACCTCGTCGATGGCCGACGCGCTGCTGGCACACCTCGCTTCCAGTGTGCTGCCCGGCATCGACGTGTTGTTCCTGGACACCGGGTACCACTTCGCCGAGACACTCGGCACCCGCGACGCGGTGGCCGGGACCCTACCGGTCAACGTGATCACGGTGACTCCCGAGCAGACCGTCGCCGAGCAGGACGCCCGGTACGGCCCCCGGCTGTACGAGCGGGACCCGGACCTGTGCTGCGCGCTGCGCAAGGTCGCGCCACTGGCCCGGGCGCTGGAGCCCTACCACGCCTGGGCGTCGGGGATCCGCCGGGACGAGTCGATCACCCGCCAGAACGTCCGGGTGGTCGAGTGGGACGCCCGCCGGGGTCTGGTCAAGGTGAACCCGCTGGCCTGCTGGACCCAGGCCGACGTGGACGCCTACGCCGCCGAACACGGGGTACTGATCAACCCGCTGGTGCAGGTCGGATACCGGTCGGTGGGATGTGCGCCGTGCACCCGGCCGGTCGCCGACGGCGAGGACCAACGGTCCGGGCGGTGGGCCGGCACCGGCAAGACCGAGTGCGGCCTGCACACCTGAGTTCCGGGTCACCGGGGGTCGGCCCAGACCTGGCCCCCGGGCCCGGCCGCTGATCGGTCCGACGACCCGGCTCACTGACCGAAGCTCCAGAGAACTGATCCTCCGGAACCGCGCCCCGATCGAACATGTGTTCTAATGAGCGCATGCGTTGGGACCACCTACGGCTGTCCGCGTCCGGGTCGGAGGCCACGCCGACCCTGTTCGGCGACGGCGGAGGGGTCGACGGGCAGGCCGGGGTGGTGGTGCGCACCTTCGACACCCCAGGGTTTCGTGGGGTGACGTGCTACGAGATCCGGGCCCGATCGGTAATCAACCGGGTGCCCGCGGCGTCCCGGATGCCGTTCCGATGGACGATCAACCCGTACCGGGGCTGCACCCACGCCTGTCGGTACTGCTTCGCTCGGAAGACCCACACCTACCTGGACTTTGATGCCGGCAGGGACTTCGACACCCAGATCGTGGTCAAGGTGAACACTCCCGAACTGGTCCGCCGGGAGCTTTCCGTACCGTCGTGGCGCGGCGAACACGTGGCCATGGGCACCAACGTGGACTGCTACCAGCGGGCCGAGGGGCGGTATCGGCTGATGCCCGGCGTGCTGGCCGCACTGCGCGACGCGGCCAACCCGTTCTCCATCCTGACCAAGGGCTCCCTGATCCTGCGGGATCTGCCACTGCTCACCCAGGCGGCCCAGGTCACCGATGTGTCCACCGCGGTGTCAGTCGGTTTCACCGACCAGGAGCTGTGGCGTGCGGTCGAACCGGGCACGCCCAACCCGGACCGGCGGCTGGACGTGGTGCGCGCGCTGAGTTCGGCCGGGGTGCGTTGCGGGGTGCTGATGGCCCCGATCCTGCCGTTGCTGGCCGACTCACCCGACCAACTCGGCCAGACGGTGCGCGCGATCGCACAGGCCGGCGCGGCGTCGGTCACCCCGATCGTGCTGCATCTGCGGCCCGGGGCGCGGGAGTGGTACTTGGGCTGGCTGGAGTCGTTCCGGCCAGACCTGCTCGCCGGCTACCGCCGGCTGTACCGGGCTGGTGCCTATGCCGACCGGGACTACCAGCACGCCATCACCGACCAGGTCCGTGCGCTGGCCGAGCGGTACGGCATCGGCCCGACCAGCGAGCGCGAGCACCGGATCACCCAACCATCGGCGACGGTGCGGCCCACCCCTGACCAACTCACCCTGCTCTGACCCGGGTCCCGACCGGGCCGTTCGATCTGGTCGGATGGCGGCATGCATCCGAACACCCAACGGGTGGCTGACGCGCTGCTCGCCGCGGGCGCGACCGGCCAGATCCGTGAACTTCCCCAACCGGTCCGGACCGCCGCGGCCGCCGCCGAACAGCTCGACGTCGAGGTAGGTGCGATCGCCAACAGCCTCGTCTTCGACGCCGACGGAGAACCGGTGCTGGTGCTCACCAGCGGCGCGCACCGGGTGGACACCGGACTGGTCGCGGGACTGCTCGGTGTCGGCGAGCTCCGCCGGGCGACTCCCGAGTTCGTCCGGACCGCCACCGGCCAACCGATCGGCGGGGTCGCCCCGGTCGGCCATCCGACGCCTTTACGCACCCTGGTCGACACCGCACTGTCGGGCCACCCGCAGGTCTGGGCCGCCGGCGGCCACCCGAACACGGTCTTTCCGACGAACTTCGACGAGCTGGTCCGGATCACCAAGGGCACCCCTGCCGACGTGGGTTAGAAAGCCCGTCGAAACGCTCGCAGGTACCGGTTCGGTCAGTGCCAGACCATGCGGGTATGGGTGATCTGGAAACCCTGTCGCGCGAGATTGTCGTGGCTGGCCGAAGCGAACGCGGCCGTGACAACGGTGAGATCGCTGCTGGCGGCGGCGTCGGCGAGGCGCCGGGCGATGAGCGCGGTCTGACATCCCCGGCCACGAAAACCGGGCAGCGTGGCAGCCCCGGCCAGCAGGCTGGTGCCCTGGGCAGTGAACAGAGCAGCGGCTGCCGCCGGACGGCCGTCGACTGTGGCCAGGTAATGACGAAGTCCCGGGGTGGCGTGTTCCACCGCGAGCATCCGCCTGAACTCCTGGGCACCGGAGTCCACCTCGTATCCGTCGAGCAAGACGTCGAGGTATCCCCCGTGGCCCCTGTCCAGTTCCCGGACCTGCACCCCAGGGATCTCTG
>DATCXL010000207.1:0-2210 GCA_036565825.1 Mycobacteriales bacterium | reverse complement strand
GCGGTCGTCTTGAGACTCCCGCCCTTGTTGTTGGCTAGCGCGATTGCTGGCATGACTGTCTTCCGTCCTACGTGACAGAAAGCGTGAGTGCCGGACAGCGTACCGGCGTGCGTGCACGCACAGAGGCAGACACGCCGGCATACCTACACGTATGCGATTCCGCATGCAGATTTGCATACAGACAGCCTGTCGATCAGGCATGCCCTCTGGTCTTCTGACATGCCGGAATGCCAGACGGCCAGCCTTCTTACACGTCAACCGTCAGGATGGTCAGCAAACCCGCACGTCCGTAAGCCAGTCGGCATGCAGCCCAGCAGACCAGCAAGGGGACAGGCCGGCGCGCAGACCAGCAGGACGGTCCGCATACCGTCCAACGCGGACGACAGCATGCCGGCCCGCCGACATGCACTCAGGTCAGTCAAGCAACAGTCAGGTAGGTCAGCGTGCGGGTCCGTGTGTACGCGCGCTGACCTGAGGGCGGGCACGTCGGCATGCCAGACGGCATGCGCGGCAGCATGTCCGCCGGCGTGCGTGCGGGTCAGCCGGTATGCCAGGTGGCAGGAACGCAGGCGAGTTCGTACAGCTGGCGAGCCCCGTTCACGCCGATACGGTCACCGCGCTGCCAACGCAACCATCGACGGGCCCGGCGCAGGGGGAGCACCTTCACCTGTCGCGGCCGTCCCCACCGCCACCCCTGGATACCCGCGGCGGCGACGAACACCAGCACCGGCGTGACGTGTACGGGTGTACCCGCGGCGGCCGACAGTCGAGCCGAGACCAGTCGCGCCTCGTCGCGGGCCTTGTCGGCGTACCGGGTCGGGCGTCCGGCGACGGACACCTCATCCCGGCCGACTCGCACCCGCTTGCCCCGGTGGTGCTTGGTGTTGATGCAGTACACCCCCGACGGACCGAACACCAGGTGGTCGACGTCGCGGCTCGACCCGAGCATGACCGAGTGCAGCACGTACCAGCCCTCCCGGCGGGCCAACCGGTCCAACCGGGCACCGACCTCCCGTTCGCCGTACTCGCCGGCCCGCCAGGACCGGTCGGCGGTTCGGATGCCGAACAGGGGAGCGATCCGCGTCCAGACCGGGTGTCGCGCCCGAATCGCCGCAACCTGCGCGGCCACCGCGGCGCCAGGCCGAACGTCGGCGAGGTTCGCCGAGACCCCGACCGGACCAGGTCCGGCGTCTGGCACCGACCGGGTCGCCGGGTGCGCGGCACCACTGGCCCGGAACTCGGCGACGGCCTGGCGCATCCCGATCGCGTAGGCGGGTAACCGAACGACCTCCCGGCCGCTGAGTAGGTCGAAGTACCCGACCTCCTGCCCGGTGGCCAGCTTCACGTACAGCCGGTCCTTGCCGTACCTGGTCCACCGGCGCACGGTCATGCCGTTGCTCGTTCTCACCGCCTGGACCCCCTCACGTCGCGCACCGTGTGAACGGTACCGTTACCGACTGCCACCAACCATGCACGGTGTGAAGTAGGGCCAACCACCTAGCGGCAGGCGGTCAAGATCAATGCGGTGAACTTTTTCGGCGTGTCGCCACATTCCATGTTCACGGAACCGATAGAACTACCGGCATGGCCGGACCCGGAAAGCCAGGACGACCGAGCAAGGGCGAGCGTCAGCGGCGAACGTTGCTCCTGCCGTTGTCGCTCGTTCCACTGGTGAAGGAGCACGCGGCCAGGCTCGGCACGGACGTGAACGACTTCATCGTGCAGACGCTCGCCGACCGGGTGGACTGGACACCACCCGCGGCACACCAAGAGCCCCTGCACGCGGCCAGCGGTGAGGTGAGTTGATGCGGTAAAAGCCGAACGCCCCGGATAACCGGGGCGTCCTGACAACTTTGAATCTCAGCGGTTCCACACCGAGGACCCAGCGGCTCCCAACCATGGCGCCTCGGTTGAACCCCCTTGCGTCTGAAAGGGGACTGCTGTCGATGACGATAGCAGCCCATGCCGATGCACACAGGCCGAACCCGCCGTGCAGCCGACATGAGAGCAACATCACCCGACCACCCACCAGCGACCAGATCGACCCCGCCCTGTGGGCGCTGTTCCGGCACCTGTCACCCCGTCGGACGTTGCGGGTCGACCCGGACCGGGTCCACGACTACCGCACGGCACCGTTCACCGCGTTGCCGCCACCCGAACCGGTGCCCTATGCGGTGTATCTGGCCGGCAGCGACCGCCGGTACCGGCTG
>DATCXL010000192.1:0-4108 GCA_036565825.1 Mycobacteriales bacterium | reverse complement strand
TGCCCCGGTACGTGCTGGAGCGGCATGACGGGCCGGTCGGCGGCGCGGGTCTGGGCGAGCCGACCGTCAGGGCGGGTCTGGGCGAGCCGACCATCGACCCGGCCGGCACCACCCGTGGCGACACCTGCCACGTCGACGTGGTGGACCGGTGGGGGAACATGGTCTCGGCCACGCCCAGTGGCGGCTGGTTGCAGAGTTCGCCCATCATCCCGGAACTGGGTTTCTGCCTGGGTACCCGTGGCCAGATGTTCTGGCTGGAGGAGGGTCTGCCCTCGTCGCTGGCCCCGGGTCGACGGCCCCGGGCCACCCTGTCGCCCTCGTTGGCGCTGCGCGACGGCCAGCCGTTCATGGCGTTCGGCACGCCCGGCGGTGACCAGCAGGACCAGTGGCAACTGTGCTTCCTGCTGGCCCGACTGGCCGGAATGAACCTGCAGGAGGCGATCGACGCGCCGGCCTGGCACACCACCGCGTTCCCCACCTCGTTCTTCCCACGTCAGGCCGTGCCCGGTGAGGTGGTGGTCGAGTCCCGGCTGGGCGCCGAGGTGATCGACGAACTGCGCCGGCGTGGCCACCTGGTCAGGGTGCTCGGCGACTGGGATCTGAGCCGGATGACCGCGGTGTCCCGGGACCCCGACACCGGTGTGCTGCGGGCCGGGGCCAACCCTCGCGGCATGCAGGGGTACGCCGCCGGCCGCTGAGCCCACGATCGATCGAACCACGGTGGGGGTCCGAAGCCGAGGCTCTGCCGCGGCGACGGCCTGGACCGTTCACCGGATGATTGGTTCAGGGTGCCTGCCGGTTGCTCTGGTGGCGCCAGGGGGTTTGAGGGGGTGTGGGGTGGAGCGAAGCTCCCCCCACAGAAGACAACACAGCACCACGCCCCCTCACCAGGTGACCCGGAGCCGGGGCTCTGCCCCGGCTCCGGCCTGGAACGTTCACCAACGGGCCAGAGCGAGTTGGGACACGTCCAGGTAGCCAGACCGGAAGCCTGCCTCGCAGTAGGCCAGGTAGAACTCCCACATCCGCCGGAACACCCCGTCGAAGCCCAGCGCACCGATGTCCTCCCAGCGGGAGGAGAACCGTTCCCGCCACTGCCGCAGCGTCTCGGCGTAGTGGCTGCCCAGGTCGCGCCGGTCGACCACCCGCAGTTCGGTGTGTGCGCGCAGGGTCTGCTCGATCGCGGTCAGGGACGGGATCAACCCACCCGGGAAGATGTACTTGTGGATCCAACCGTAGGAGTGCCGGGTGGCCAGCATCCGGTCGTGGCTCATGGTGATCGCCTGTAGCCCGACCCGGCCGCCGGGCCGTAGTAGTCGGTCGATGGTGCCGAAGTACACCGGCCAGTACGCCTCGCCCACCGCCTCGATCATCTCCACACTGACCACCGCGTCATACCGGCCGCCGGCCTGGCGGTAGTCGCTGAGCTGCACCTCGACCCGGTCGGCCAGTCCGGCATCGGCGATCCGCCGTTCGGCCAGTTCCTTCTGTTCGGTGGAGAGGGTCAGGGTGGTGACCCGTGCTCCGCGTCGGGCGGCCCGGATGGACAACTCGCCCCAGCCGGTGCCGATCTCCAGCAGGTCTGTGTCGGCGCCGACCCGGGCGTAGTCCAGCATCCCGTCGATCTTGCGACGCTGCGCGTCGGCCAGGCGGTCACCCGGTTCGAACCAGGCCGACGAATAGGTCATGGTCTCGTCGAGGAACAGCGAGAACAGGTCGTTGGACAGGTCGTAGTGCCGGTGGATGTTCTCCCGGGCGCCGGGCACGCTGTTGTCCTCGTTGGCCGGTGGGCGCGCGTCGTACCAGCGGCGCAGCCGCTGTAGCGGTGTGGGGACCAGCGTGGTCAGCCGGTCCGCGAACGCGGTGAGCACACCGGCCAGCCCGCCGCCGCGGGCGTCGGCCTCCCAGTCGCCGACCAGGTAGGACTCACCGAAGCCGATCAGGCCGGCCGCGCCGAGTCGGTGGAAGAACGGACCGGGCCGGCGGATCCGCATCGTCGGGGCGTCCGGGTCGGCAGAGCCCAGCGCCTGTCCGTTGGGCAGCAGTACCCGCAGGTGCAACCGGGACACCGCGCGCCGGAACACCGCCCGGGCCGCACCGGCCCGGAGTGGCACGTGTGGCACGTCGTGCAGTCCGGGCCAGCGGCCCTCCCGTGGGGCGGGTGCCATGTGTCGGCTGGGGATCGTCGAACTCACCGTGCTGCCTCCCGTCTGCCGGAATGCTGTCTGCCCAGTGTCACCCGGCGAGGTGGTCGGCGTTCGGATCAAACGCGTCGGCGCGGCCGCGATTCGGGGGTCGGGTCGGGTTTGCCGCCGAGTCTGACCCGGCTGTAGTGGCGTGCGGCCCGGACCCGGTTACCGCACCCGTTCGAACACCAGGTGCGGCGTGGGTGGTCCCGGACGAAGAACAGTACGCAGCCGGGGGCATCACAGATCCGCAGTTCGGCACGCCGCGGTCCGGCGAACAGGTCCACGCCGGCCTGGGCGATCTCGGTGAGCGCGGCGGTCACCGCCGGACCGTCGAAACACGGCCGGGCCCGGGGACCGGCGTCCCAGCTCAGTTCGTGCCAGCGCACCGCCGCGTGGGCGTACCGGTTCAGCGTCGCCAGGGCGGCCGGGTCGGGTCGGTGCTGGTTGACCGCCGCGTCGACGAGGGCACGCAGGTTGTCGCGCAGTTCGCGCGCGGCGGCCAGTTCCCGGGGACCGATCGCGAGCAGGTCCTGGTCGGACAGAGGGGTGTCCAGCCGGGGCCGGACCTCGGCCAGCCACCCGGCCAGGTGTCCGGGTGTGCCAAGGCCGTCACCGCGCCCGTCACGTGACCGGAAGATGGTGTTGGCCAGTTCGACCGGCAGTGGCTCACCGAGCAGTGGGGCTCCACCGTCGGTACGCCGGGCGGGGTCTGAGACAGGCACACCCAATGGTAGACGCGGCTTGCGTCCATGATGTTGTTGTGCCAGAGTTCTAACGGGTCAAGACTCGTTCAGCAGTTAGAAGGTGGATACGCATGAGCGTCCCGAGCGCCGCGCTCCAGACCGGTCACATCGGCATCAACGTCACCGACCTGGACCGGTCCGTCGAGTTCTACCGGCAGGTCTTCGGCTTCGAGGTACTCAGTCAGTCCGAACCTGGCGCCGAGCGCCGGTTCGCCTTCCTCGGTCAGGACGGCAAACTGCTGCTGACCCTGTGGCAGCAGAGCGCCGGACACTTCCGTGCCGACTCGCCCGGGTTGCACCACCTGTCCTTCCAGGCGGCCGACATCGAGGCGGTGCAGGGGTTCGAGAAGAACCTGCGCGAACTGGGAGTCACCCTGCACTACGACGGGATCGTCCCGCATCGCGAGGGTGCGCCCTCCGGTGGAGTGTTCTTCGAGGACCCCGACGGCACCCGGCTGGAGATCTACTCCCCGACCGGAGCCGACACCGCGGCCGCGCCCGTTCCGGGAGCACCTACCTGCGGCTTCTTCTGATCGGCCCCGTCTCGGCAACCGTGGCCGTGACCGCGGCCAGCCCCTGAGCGCGATCGGTCCCTGACCCGGCCGGTCGCCCACCCATTCCGGAGGGAGTGGTCATGCTCCATCCCGGCGAAGTGGCGGTACAGCGCCGCGCCGGGCTGCCCGGAGACGACCGGGGATCGGTCGCGGTCGGCGCGACCGTCCCCCCGGTGGCCGCCGACTTCCTCCGGCAGCAACGCATGCTCGTCACCGCCGCGGTCGCCGACGACGGACGGGTCTGGGCCGGGCTGTTGAGTGGGCCGGCCGGGTTCGCCGAGGCGACCAACGAGCGCACCGTGGTGGTCGACATGCTGCCCGCACCGGGCGACCCGCTGCACGGGCTGTTCGATCGGGACCGCGAGATCGGCATGATCGCGGTGGAGTTCGGCCCCCGGCCTCGCCGGATGCGGATCAACGGTTGGGCACGTGCGCACGGTCGGCGGTTGGCGGTGCGCACCGATCAGGTCTTCTCCAACTGCCCGAAGTACATCCAGGCCAGGCACGTGGTGGACGAACCGTCGGTCTGGCCGGACCCGTCCGGATCGCAGACACGCCCCGCCACCGTGTCGGCCGAGTTGACCGGCGGGCAGCAGCGGTGGATCGGAGCGGCCGACACGTTCTT
>DATCXL010000191.1:0-2092 GCA_036565825.1 Mycobacteriales bacterium | reverse complement strand
CACCGGTCCGCTGGCCCGCGCCGGCCGACGCAGGCCGGCCCGTACCGCCCGGGCCGCGGCCGGGTGGCTGCACAGATAGAGGTCGTTTCCCGGGTGTAGCCACAACCTGTGTACGGCGAAGTCGACCAGCACGACGGCGGTTGGTGCGTCCAACCCGTCATGCTGGCGCAGCCGACCGACCGCCTGGGCGGCGAGGTGGAAGGTGGAGACCACTGTGTCGGGTCGGTATCGCCACACCGTGCGGCGAAGCCCGGGCAAAGCCAGCGTCACCACCGGGGACACTGTGGGTTGTCGGCGATGTGAGATGAAAAAGACCCGGTAGACAAGTTCATACAGCCATGGCGTATATCGCACCATTCCGCTGTAGAACGCGGACAGAATGGCGCCGAGCCGGAGTGGCAACAGGTCGAGCAGGTCAACGATCTCGGCATGGTGGCCGGTGACCCCCAGCCTCCCGGCCAGTTCGCGTGCCACCCCGTCATGTCCGGCACCCATGCTCGCGCTGACGATCAGGCACCGCATCGCACCCTCCTGTCCTGGCGTGAAAAGCCCTGGGACGAACCGGTGGGGGTGCGCATGTCCGCCGCCGCGTTGGTGTGGTCCGGCGGCGGCCCGGTCAGCCATTGTGACGGGTCCGGTCCGGTCGGTCGCCACGGGGACGACCAGGGCCGGTGATCCCGCGCCCCACTGGCCGAGCCTCCTACCCACAGCCGCATGTCGCATGCCGACGCAGGGCCCGAGCTTCCCCTCAAACGGGTGGGATCCGGGTGATTCTCGAGCCTGCCGCCCCACCTCAGCCTGGATCGCCGTGGTGGCCTCCCTTCGGCGTGCCGACGGCAAGCCGTCCAAGCAGGTCGACCAGCAGACGACGTTCCTCCGAGGTCAGCGAGGCCACCGCCTGCTCACAGGTCTGGGCGCGGACCCGCAGTACCCGCCGCAGGTTGTGGCGCCCCGAGGCGGTCGGCTCCAACAGCACGGCCCTGCGGTCCGTCCGGCCTGGACGGCGGGACAGCAGCCCCTCACCCTCCAGCGCGTCCACCATGGCGGTCAAGGTTCGTCCGGTGACACCCAGGCGGGCGGTGAGTGCGCCCATCCGCTGACGGGGTTGGCGGCGAACCTCGGCGAGCAGCCGCGCCCGCGGGACCGATATCCGGTACGCGGCCAGCCTGGAGTTCCCGTGCTGGCGGAGGCTGTGTGCGGCGGTGATGACCCTCTCGACGACATCGACGCCCGTTGGCGCGGTATCCGCGAAATCAGGCGATCTTCGTCTCATCACGCACCCTCAGCCCGACGGACGGCACTTAATGTGCATACACACTAACTCGCGGTGACGTGATCGCGGAATGGTCAATCCGTTGGTCGACCTGGTCCACTCAGCCGGACGGAACCGGAACACACCGGTTGGCTCCCGTGAACAACGACCGGGTACGGCGGGTTGTCACGGCCTGTTGTCACGATCTCGGCTTCGGGCGGTGGTCGGCATCATCCGGGCGGACTGACACCTGACGGAAGGCGGCAAAGGATGCGGGTGGTATTGGTCACGATCATGTGCCCGCATGCAGGCGAGATAGGACATCAGGGCGAATTATGGTAGTCAGCCCCCAAACAACTAACCAGTTCTGATGAACTGACAAAGCAAAATTGAACCTACAGGGTGAACTGTGGTGCATCGTCTGCATGAACGCAGGTACCACGGCGGAGACCGTGTCGCACCGCGGTACGGGGCAGGCGCCACGTGGACATCTGCCCCGCATCACCTGTCCGCCGCGGTCAGCCCACCCGGGTGGCTCCGGCGAACGGGAAGCTGTCGACGCTGGCGATCTTGACAACATCACCCGGCTGCGGAGCGTGGACGACGTTCCCCCCACCGATGTACATGCCGACGTGACTCAACCCCTCGTAGAAGAACACCAGGTCGCCGGGCTGCAACTCACCTATACCCACGTGGGTTCCCATGTTGTACTGGTCACCGGTGTAGTGCGGCAGCGCCACTCCCGCCTGCGCCCAGGCCCACAGCATCAAGCCCGAACAGTCGAAGCTGTCTGGACCTGCGGCCGCCCACACATACGGGCTACCGAGCTTGGACAGGGCA
>DATCXL010000190.1:0-3139 GCA_036565825.1 Mycobacteriales bacterium | reverse complement strand
GCGTCTGGTCGCCCGTGGCCGGGCGGGTCGAGCCGAACATGTCACAGAACCGCTGGTAGCGCAGGCCGAGCGCGTCGAGGTCCCAGGCGCGATCGACCATCGATCGCTCCTGGCCGATGCCGGCGAACCGGGCGGTGAACGACATCGCCCCGGCGTGCAGTCCCAACTCGCGCAGCACGGCGTTGGCCTCCGCCTCGTGTGCGGTGTGCGGGCACACCCACACCCCCGGGTCAGGCGAGCCGAAGCCGGCCCACGACAGACGGGTGCGCAACCGGTGCCGGACCGCGCGGCGCGCCTCGGGGACCGAAACGAGCAGCACCAGCCACTGGCCATCCCATCCCGTCGGGGCCGTACCGAACGAGTAGATCCGCCGGGCGCCTTCCGTCAGTAGCCGCCGCCCCGCCGGGGTCAGTGACCAGCGCACCCGTCGACCGACCTGTTCGGAGTCACACCATCCGTCCCGGGCGGTACGGGCCAACGCCTGGCGAGCCGCCTTCTCCTCCACACCGAGCAAACCGAGGGTGTGCAGGATCGACCTGGTCCAGACCGGACCGGCAGGCAACGCGAACTCGCCGAGCACCGTGAGCAACAGCGAGCGGGCGCTCGCCCCGCCCAGCGCGTGGCGGCGGTTCAGTGAGGGCGGCACGGCCGGGCTCCTCCGGTTGGTGACGGTCGCTGGGCGGCGTGGGTCCGGATGGTCGATTCCAGGCCTTGGCCGGGCCGGAGCCCCGCCTCCGGGGTCACGCAGTCAGGCGGCATGGTGCTGTGTTGCCTCCTGTGGGGGGAGTTCCGCTCCACCCCAACCTCCCTCAAAACCCACACGACGGCAGACAGCGTGGACCAACCGTCCAGACGCTGGGAACGATAACCCGACCCGGCCAAAATTCCACGTTTGCTTGACGCCGGCACACTTTTTTGTAGAACATCAACCCACCGAACCAGTGGTCAACCGTACGGAGGACCTGATGTTCGAGCCGTCCCCCTCCACCGCCGATGACGACCACCCCCCGGTGGTCGACTTCGACGCCCACCCGGACACCTACCGGCACTGGCGGCTGCGCTGCGAAGGAGAGATCGCCTGGCTGGTGCTCGACGTGGACGAGGGCGGCGGCATCGTGCCGGGCTACGAGTTGAAGTTGAACTCCTACGACCTGGGCGTGGACATCGAACTGGCCGACGCGGTCACCAGGCTGCGGTTCGAGCACCCCGAGGTGCGGACCGTGGTGATAACCAGCAACAGGGACAAGGTGTTCTGCGCCGGAGCGAACATCCGGATGCTGGCCCGGTCCAGCCACCCGTGGAAGGTCAACTTCTGCAAGTTCACCAACGAGACCCGTAACGCCATCGAGGACGCGACGGCCAACTCCGGCCAGACCTACCTGGCCGCCCTCAACGGGACGGCGTCGGGCGGTGGGTACGAGGTCGCGCTGGCCTGTGACCAGATCCTCCTGGTCGACGACGGGTCCTCGGCGGTGTCGCTGCCCGAGGTACCACTGCTGGGTGTGCTGCCGGGCACCGGCGGGCTGACCCGGCTGACCGACAAGCGACGGGTGCGCCGGGACCTGGCCGACGTGTTCGCCACCCGCGCCGACGGCGTGAAGGGCAAGACAGCGCTGCGCTGGGGCCTGGTGGACCAGATCGTCCCACGTGGACGGTTCGAGGAGACGGTGCGGGCACGGGCCGGCGAGGCCGCCGACCGGTCCACCCGTCCGCGTGGCGCTACCGGGGTGACGCTGACCCCGCTGGACCGCACGGTCACCGACTCGGGACTGGCCTACACCTGCGTGCGGGCCGAGGTCGACCGCGCCGCCGGCACGGTATGGATCACCGTGTCCGGTCCGGACACCGAACCACCCGACACCCTGGCCGGCATCCACGCGCTCGGCGCCGGGTTCTGGCCGCTGCGGCTGGCCCGTGAACTCGACGACGCGATCCTGCGGCTGCGCACCAACGAACCCGAGGCCGGCACCTGGGTGATCCGCACCGAGGGGGACGCCACCCGGGTGGCCGGTTTCGAGAGGCTGCTCGTCTCCCATGGCGAGGACTGGTTCGTCAACGAGGTCGTCCACCACCTCAAGCGGGTGTTCAAACGGTTGGACGTGACCAGCCGCACGATCGTGGCACTGGTCGAGCCGGGAAGCTGCTTCGCCGGCCCACTGCTGGAACTGGCTCTGGCCGCGGACCGCTCCTACATGCTCGACGGCCTGCTCGACGACGACGATGACGATGAGCAGGATTGCGGTGAGCAGGATGGCGGTGACGGCGGCCCGCGTGCCGTCCGGCCCGAACCGGCGGCCCTTGTGCTGGGCCCCACCAACTTCGGGCACTTCCCGATGGGTAACGGGCTGACTCGGCTCGCCAGCCGGTTCTACGGTGCCTCCGACCGGGTGGAGTCGCTGCGCAAGCGTTGCGGCGAGCGGTTGGAGGGCGCCGAGGCCGACGAACTCGGCCTGGTCACCAGCGCACCGGACTCCATCGACTGGGACGACGAGATCCGGCTGGCCCTGGAGGCGCGGGCCAGTCTCAGTCCGGACGCGCTGACCGCACTGGAGGCCAACAACCGGTTCGTGGGACCGGAGACCATCGAGACCAAGATATTCGGACGGCTGTCCGCCTGGCAGAACTGGGTGTTCACCCGGCCCAACGCGTCTGGCCCGGCCGGCGCGCTACGCCGGTACGGCACCGGCCAGCGAGCCGTCTTCGACCGAAAGCGAGCATGACGCGATGGCCACCACGATCGACTACGGCGAGCGCATCCCCAACAACGTCGACCTGGCCGGTGACCGCCGGTTACAGCGGGCACTGGAGTCCTGGCAGCCGAAGTTCCTGCGCTGGTGGAACGAGATGGGTCCCACCCTGGAACACCGGGACGTCTACCTGCGTACCGCGGTGGCGGTCGGCCGGGACGGCTGGGCGCACTTCGACCAGGTGGTGCTGCCCGAGTACCGGTGGGGGATCTTCCTGGCCGAGCGGGACTCCGACCGGCGGATCGGGTTCGGCCAGCACCGGGGTCAACCGGCCTGGCAGCAGGTTCCCGGGGAGTACCGCTCGGACCTGCAACGGTTGATTGTCATCCAGGGCGACACCGAACCGGCCTCGGTGGAGCAGCAGCGCAACCTCGGCGCCAGCGCGCCGAGCC
>DATCXL010000181.1:0-5709 GCA_036565825.1 Mycobacteriales bacterium | reverse complement strand
GTGTTCGAAAGGGGGGTTCGCCTGATGCCCACAAGGTGGGAGGTCGAGAAGGCGGTCCTGGCGTCAGACCTCGACGCGCCTTCTCGGTTGATCATGCTCACCTTGCTCGCATTGTCCGACTCGGATACCGCGATCGTGCCTGAGCAGTGGGGCCCGTCGCTGTCGGTGCTGACCCAGAAGACCAATCTGTCGAGGGCGACCGTGGCAGCCAAGCTCAACGGCTTGGAGTCGGCTGGGTGGGTCGTTCGGAGCCGGCCGTCGGCTGTCGAGGCTTGGTCGAAGAAGGCTCGGACGCAGTACGCGCTCCACAAGCCGACTAGTCCAGGAGGTGGACTAGTCCAGGAGGTGGACCAGTCGACTAGTCCAGGAGATGGACCAGAACTAGTCCAGGACGTGGACCAGTCAAGCGTGGCGACTAGTCCAGGAGATGGACACGTAGTTAAACCAACTACTTCCAACCTTTCCCAACCAACTACCTCTTCGTCGGCGACGCCTCCGAAGCCGAGGAAACCCAGAGCCCCGAGGAAGCCCAAGGCCAGCGAACCGACACGGCTCGACGTCGAACAGGTCTGCACCCGCCTCGCCGACCGCATCGAGGGCAACGGGTCCAAACGCCCGGCCGTCACCGACGGCTGGCGTCGCTCGGCCCGTCTCCTACTCGATGCCGACGGGCGGGAACTCCAGAAGGTCCTCAACCTCATCGACTGGTGTCAGGCGGACTCGTTCTGGAAGTCGAACGTCCTGTCGATGCCGACCTTCCGCAAGCAGTACGACCGGCTCCGGCTACGGGCACTCGACGAGTACGAGCGGAACGAAAAGAGGGCGGTCAACGGCGGCCACCGCCCGTACCAGAACCCCACCGACATGTCCGTCTACCACGGAGATATGTGAACCCATGACCAAGCCCGACTACACCGCCATGGCCGCCGAGATCGTCAGCCGCCAGAAGCATGCCCCCGAACCCGAACCCGCACGGTGCGTCCACCACGAGGACACCCAACTCGACCACAGGGGCGTGTGCCCTGCCTGCGAGCGCAGGTCTGACGAGATCGCACTGAGGTACCGCAGGGAAGACCTCGACCGGCAGATCAGCGACCGGTTCCCGCTGCGCTACCGCCACGCCGTCGCCGACCACCCCGAGGTCCTGGAGTGGGCCCGGCAGTTCGCCGAAGACCCCAAGTCTGCCCCATCGCTGCTGCTGCTCGGTCCGACCGGCGTGGGGAAAACCCACCAGGCATACGGGGCACTGCGCGCGGCCTTGCACGGCAACCCGACGACGTGGAAGGCCACGACCACCGCAGACATGCTCGCCGAGTTGCGACCGCGCACCGGCGAGGACACCGAGGCCGTGATGCGCCAGCACCGGTCGGTGTGGCTTCTGCTCATCGACGACTTCGGTGTGGCGAAGAACTCCGAATGGGTCGAGGAAGTCATCTACCGGGTCATCAACGGCCGGTACGAGCAGATGCGCCCGACGGTGTTCACCACGAACCTGGCGATCCCGCAATTGCGGGACCTGATCGGCGATCGGATCGCGTCCCGGCTCGCCGAGATCTGTACCCGAGTGGTGCTCGAAGGCGTGGACCGCCGGAGGCAGCGATGACCATGTCGATTCCAGTCGCCCGACCGGAGAACCACTGCCGGCGCAAGGGCTGCGAGTGCCTGCACGACGGGTGCGTGCACGGCTGGATCGACTTCACCGACCACGACGGCAAAGAGTGGACGAAGCCGTGTCCGACGTGCCGGTGGGATCGGCAGGGCAAGCCTGGCGAGGCGCGGGAGGACTGGCTGGCCCGGTTACGTGACCAGGACGGGGCATGGTCGCGGCGCCTCGACGGAGGTGTGCCCCGGTGACCGGAATTGCCTGCCCTGACTGTGGCGCCGAGTTGACGCCGGTGAACACCGCGCAGTGTGCCGCGCCGACGTGTGCAGGCCGGGCGCACCGGTACGGCCCGTCGTGCGCCGATGGCACCGTCCGCATCTACTGCCACACCCACCAGCCTGAAAGGACTGACAGGTGACCCACCTGCATGACGTGGTCGACCCGGCAGAGTTGTCCGCCGCCCTGGCGAACAAGCACGTCAAGGTTCAGACCCACCCGACCCTGCCCTACGCGATCTACAACTACACGGATGCGTGCATGTGGGCGGGTGCGTGGACGGCGACCACGATGGCGTGCCGCGGCCTGATCGTGAACATGGACACCGGGCAGATCATCGCCCGGCCGTTCACCAAGTTCTTCAACTACGGAGACCCGCACACCGGCGACCTGGACCTGTCCGCGCCGGTGCAGGTGACGGACAAGGCCGATGGAAGCCTCGGTGTGCTTTTCCCGACCCCGGGCGGTCACGCGGTGGCCACCCGGGGGTCGTTCACCAGTTGGCAGGCCGTCCACGCCACGAAGCTATGGCGGGACCGGTACGCCGGCCGGGTGTCCGTTCCAGACGGCGTGACGCTGTTGTTCGAGGTGATCTGCCCGGCCGGGCGGATCGTCGTGGACTACGGCGACATGGACGACCTGGTGTTGCTCGGTGGGATCTGGAACGCGACCGGCCGGACCGTGGACTTCGACCCAGCCATGATCGGGTGGACCGGCCCGACCGTCGAGGTGATGCCCCACCGCACGCTGGCCGACGCCCTGGCCGCCGAGCCGCGCCCGGACGCCGAGGGCATGGTCGTCCGGTTCCTGCACACCGACCAACGGGTCAAGATCAAGCAGGCCGACTACCTCGCCCTGCACCGCATCTTGACCGGCACCAACGCCCGCACCGTGTGGGAGTTCTGCGCGGTCAACGCCTGCCGGGACCTCATCACCGAACCGTTGCACTGGGGCAGCTACCTGCACTTGGACCCGGCGCGCGCCGCGGAAGTCCTCGCGGCCGGCCCGGGCTGGCAGGACGCGTTGGTCGACGGGGTCCCAGACGAGTTCCACGCGTGGCTGCGTGGCCTGATCGACGGGTTCCATGCCGAGGTGGACCGGCTGCGGACCGACCTGGAAACCGAGGTCGCGTGGCTGATCGAGCAGCACGGATCCGACCGGAAGGCGTTGGCCGCCGCCATACGCGGACACGTCCACAGTGGAGCCCTGTTCTTCCTTCTCGACAACCAGGACATCACCACCTACCTGTGGAGGTCGGTCATGCCCGACGCCGACCGTCCGTGGTCTGACCGTTCAGAGGATGTCGCATGACGACGCTGATCATCACCCGTGGCCTGCCGGGGTCTGGGAAGTCGACGTGGGCTCGGACGTGGGTGGCCGAGGACCCCACCGGCCGGGCCGAGGTGAACCGTGACCAGCTCCGGCAGATGCTCCACGGCCGGTACGTCGCCGACGCCGAAAAGCAGGTCACCGCGGCCCGGGATGCGGCGATCACCGCCCTGCTGCGCCGCGGGGTGAACGTGGTGTGCTCGGACACCAACCTGCCGCAACGCACCGCCCGCGACCTGGCCCGGGTCGCCCGCCTGGCCGGCGCCGACGTTCAGGTGCAGGACTTCACCGACGTTCCGGTGGACGAGTGTGTCCGCCGGGATGCGGCCCGGGACACCCCGGTGGGGGAGACGGTGATCCGGGACAAGCACACCCGGTTCCTGGCCGGCCGGGTCCTGCCGCTGCCGTTCCCCGAGGATCCGCCGGACGGGGCCGACGGCCCGGTGCCGTACCAGCCGGTCCCGGGGACACCGAAGGCGGTGCTGGTCGATGTGGACGGCACGGTTGCGCTGATGGGTGCTCGGTCGCCGTTCGACGAAACCCGGGTGGCCGAGGACCGGCCGAACCTTCCGGTGATCGCCGCGGTGCGGGCGATGTCCGCCGCCGGTCACGCCGTGGTGTTCATGTCTGGCCGGACCGCTCGCTGTGGGCACACCACGCTGGCGTGGCTGAACGAGCACGTCGGAGTGCCCGTGGAGAACCTGTTCATGCGCCCGATTGGTGACATGCGCAAGGACTCGATCGTGAAGGCGGAACTGTTCGACCGGTACATCCGGGACCGCTACGACGTGGTGGCGGTGTTCGACGACAGACGTCAAGTTGTGGACGCGTGGAGGTCGCTCGGCCTGACCGTGTTCCACGTCGCCGACGGCAACTTCTGAAACCGACTCACCACCCCGACAAGGAGATCGTGAAGTGAGTTACGACATTCACCTGACCATCGACACAGGCGGGCCTGAGCCCGTCAGCGTGTGCGATGTCGGGGACTACACGTCGAACGTGTCACCGATGTGGATGAAGGCCCTCGGTTTCCCGCTGGCCGAACTCGACGGGCGGACTGCGTGTCACGTGGTGGGCACGGTCCTTCAGGCCGTGTGGCGCATGTACGACAACTCGGCCGAGTACGAGGCGTTGGCTCCGGCGAACGGGTGGGGTGACGTTGATGGGGCGCGGGAGTACCTGCGCAGGCTGGCGGAGGCTTGCGCCAAGCACCCACGGGCGACGATCCGGATCTCCCGGTGACCGCCCGTAAGCCGGTGCCCGGTGATGTGGTCCTCATCCGGGCCACGGTCGTCGACCAGGGCCGGGAGTACGTGCCCGTCGATGACCTGTGGGTGTCGGTGCGGGCGACCGACTGCGAACCGGAGCGTGTCCTGGTGTCCACGGGCCTGATCGCCGATGTGCTGGGCCCGCCGTGGTTCCCGCCGGAGCACGGCGATGTGGTACTCGACAACGCCGGTGACCCGTGGCAGTACGACGCCGGGCCGCGGCACTGGTCCTACCTGTGTGTGCAGTCGCGCAGCACTGAGGACCTGATCCGAGACTTCGGCCCACTGATTCTCATCGCCCGTGGTGGGAAGCCGGTGACGTCGTGACCGCCGCACACTTCGGCACCTACGCCCAACTGGTCATCCTCACCGGCCTGTTCGGGATCTCCCGGGAACTCGGCGCGGCCAGGATCATCACCACCGCGTTGGCGGCCCAGATGTCGGCCGGGGCGTGTGTCGGCCTGGGTGTCGTCTACGCCGTCGGGCGTGACTGGTTCGGTGTGGCGTTCGAGGTCGCGTTGGCGGCCGGGTTCGTGTGGTGGTGGTGGAAGCACCGCGACGACGATGACGACGATCGGGGTAGACGCCTGCGTCGCTGGGTGCGGGGCAAGTTCCGGCGCCCTGTGGTGTCCGCCCCGGTTACGGAGGCCGGTCGATGACCGCCCGGGAACCGCGCCGAGGGGACATGGTCCTGTTCCGCGGCAGGGTGACCGCCGAACCAGATGACGACGGGGACCTGCGTGTCGTCGTCTCGAACCCGACCGGTTCAACGGTGTACGCGGTCAAGGCAGACGAGATCTTCGAGGTACTGGGTCCGCCATGGTTCCCGCCAGTTGACCAGGATGTGGTCCTCGACGGTGACGGGCACCCGTGGCAGTACTACGCCGTCACTGACCGTTGGGTGATGGCCGGTTACAGCGCGAACCTGTTGACCGAGGACCTGCATCGTCGTCACAGCCCGTTGACGTTGGTGTCCCGTGACGGGAAGCCGATGACGTCGTGATCCTCTACCACTTCACCTGCGTTGACGGTGCTCACGGTATCCGCCGTGACCGCCGGATACTGACGCACGATCAGAGCCCGATCGGTCTGCCGCCGTTGGTGTGGTTGACCGATCTGGACGTGCCGGACCGCGCCGCGCTCGGCCTGACCTCGCGTCTCTTGTCATGTGATCGGACCGAGTGGCGGGTGACCGTCGATGTCGACGCGGTGCCGTGGCACAGGTTCGCCCGC
>DATCXL010000173.1:0-4371 GCA_036565825.1 Mycobacteriales bacterium | reverse complement strand
CCACTCACCACCGCGGGCACGATGGCCGCGCCGCCCTGGGCCTGCTGTGGCTTGAGGTCGATCTTCTCGTCCTTGTAGAAGCCCTTCTGGATACCCAGGTAGATGGGTGCCACCTCGACGATCGGCAGCACGCCGACCTTCGCCGTGGTCAGGCCGTCCTTGGTGGTCGAGGCGTCGCTGCCGCCACCGCCACACGAGGCGAGTAACGCGGCCACGGCGAGGGTGGCCACCCCCCGCAGTGCACCGGACCGCCACCGTCGGGGGTTCATCCGCATGGGGCTCTCCTCGTTGTCGTGACGTGACGACCGTGCGGTCGCCACGTCACCGCCCGCCATGACCCGTGCCGGCCGCCATACCGTGCTGCGTGGGCCCGTATCCCGTGGGGCGTGGACCAGGTCCGATGCGAGCCGACTATGGGGACACCCCCCGGTTACATCCACCCGGGCATTCCACTGGCCGGAACGTCAGGGTGATCTGGTGATCACCCTGGGTCGGTTACCCGGCAGCGGCCTCTCCAGGCACCACGCGGTCGACCGGAGCGCCGGCCCGCGCGGGCCTGGTGATCAGCGGCAGCACCGTCGCGGCCAGCGCCACCAGGGCGATGACGGTGAATGCGGTGGTGTAGGAGTCACCGTCGACCAGGCCGGCAACCAACTGCGGCCCAAGCACACCGCCCAGGCTCCAACCGACGATCATCAGGCCATAGATGGCGCCGGCGTTGCGGATGCCGAAGAAGTCACCCGCGGTGGCCGGCATCGCTCCGAACCCGCCCCCATAGCACAGGTACACCAGTGCCGCGAGAACTGCGAACAACGCCGCGGAGGAGGCGTGCGGGATGATCAGGAAGCAGACAGCCTGGATGACCAGCATGCACAGGAACGCGCGCATCCGGCCGATCCGCTCGGAGAACCAGCCCCAGAAGATCCGTCCGCCGCCGTTGAACAGTCCCAGGGCGCCGACCAGGCTGGCCGCGGCTGCCTTGCTGTAGCCGGCGACGCTGGTGGCCGAGTCCGCGGCCACCGAGATCAGCCCGATCCCCGCGGTGACGTTCAGCGTGAGGATCGCGGTGAGCAGGTACCACTGCGGCGTGCGCAGCGCCTCGCCCTGGCTGTGGTCGCGGCCCCCACCGGCCTGCTCGGTCGCCCTGGGCGTGAAGCCGGGCACCGCGTAGCCGGCTGGCGGGTTACGGAAGAATGCCGCGCCGACCAGCGTCATCACCAGGTACCCGAGCCCAAGGGGCAGGAACGCGCGGGTTGGCACGATCTTGTTGGCGTCCACGAGCTGCTGGGCGATTGGTGAGGTGATGATTGCGCCGAACCCGAAGCCACCCACCGCGATACCGGTGATCAGACCCCGCTTGTCCGGGAACCACTTCTGCAACATGGCGATCGGCACGATGTAGCCAAGGCCCAGACCGAACCCGCCGATCACTCCGTAACCGAGTACCAGCAGCCAGAACTGACCGTGGCCGCTGGAGGCGGAGGCGAGCAGTATGCCGATCGAGTACACCACCCCGCCGGTCAGCGCCACCAGTCGCGGACCTCGACGATCCTGGATGCGCCCGCCGATGTAGGTGCCAACGAAGATCATGCCGATGGTGACCGAGAAGGGTAACGCGGCCTCCGACGCGGACAGGTGAAAGGCGCTTTCCGGTGCCTTCAGGGCCTTGGCAAACACGCTCCACGCGTATACCGCGCCGAGTGCGAGTTGCAGCAGCACGGCGGCGCAGGCGAGCGGCCACCGACCCTTGGTGGGGTTGGACTTTGTGGTTGGGTTGGTCATCGGGACCTCATCTCGTGACCTCGGCCCGTGGCGGGCCACCGCGCTCGGCGGAGGGATGTCCGACCGATGACGCGGGTACCAAACGTTGGCAAAGTTCCACCGTTGTAGGGATGAGTCTCGGCCTGAGCAAGGCTTCAATTCCACTGAGTGCACAGTCCAACGCTGTCTGTTAACAGCGGTCTCTCGTCGGAGCCGCCCTGGCCTGCCCGATCGGCCAGTGGTCGACATTCGGCACCCGGACGTATCAGGGCCCGGCATAGTCTCGGGCTCATGTCAGATCCGTCGCGATCACAGCGTGCCTACCCTCCGGCCGAGCGTCTCGGACTCGTCGAGGTCCTGCACGGACATCCCGTGGCCGACCCGTACCGCTGGCTGGAAGACCCGACCGACCCGCGTACCGAGAGCTGGTCCGACGCCCAGGACGAGTTGGTGCGCTCCCACCTCGCCGACCTTCCGGTGCGTGACCTGCTGCGTTCGCAGCTGGTTGACCTGCTCTCCGCCGGCACGGTGGGAGTCCCGGTCTGGCGCGGTCGGCGGGCGTTCTTCCTGCGCCGCGAACCCGGCCAGGAACACGCCGTGCTGTTGGTGGCCGAGCCGGACGGCACCGAACGGGTGCTGATCGATCCCGGCGCGCTGGATCCGACCGGGCTGACCACGTTGGACACCTGGTCGGTCAGCCAGCAGGGGCACCGGTTGGCCTACCAACTCTCGGTCGGTGGAGACGAGGAATCACTGCTGTATGTGCTGGACGTGGACAGCGGACAGTGGCTGGAGGGTCCGATCGACCGGTGCCGTTACTCGCCGGTGGCATGGCTGCCCGGCGGCGACGAGTACTTCTACGTACGCCGACTGGCTCCGGATCTGGTACCGGCCGACGAGCAGAACCTGCACCGGCGGGTGTACCGGCACCGGCTGGGCACCGATCCGGACACCGACGTCGAGATCTGCGGTGCCGGCACCGACCCCACCACGTTCTTCAACGTGTCGGTGTCCCGGGACGGCCACTGGTTGGTGGTGTCGGCGTCGGTGGGCACCGCACCGCGCAACGACGTGTGGCTGGTCGACCTGGCGAACCCGGCTCACCCGGCCGACCCCGGCCGCGGTGGTTCCTCCGGCTCCGGTGGCGGCCTGCGCGAGGTGCAGGTGGGCGTGGACGCCAACACCACGGCCTGGGTCGCCCGGGACGGGCGGCTCTACCTGTTCACCGACCGGGACGCGCCGCTCGGTCGGCTCGCCGTGACCGACCCGACCGATCCGTGTTACCACAACTGGCGGGACGTGGTGCCAGAGACGCCCGGCGCGGTGCTCTCCCACGTCGCGCTGCTGGCCTCGGCCGAGGGCTGCCCGGACGTGGACGTGGTGCTGGCCGCACACACCCGCGACGCCTGCGACGAGCTGTCCTGGTACGACGCGGGAACCGGCCGGCGGCTGGGTGCGGTCGACGGCCTGGACGCGGCCAGTGTCACCGCGCTGACCACCCACCCGGACGGCGGTCGGCGGTGCTGGATCGGCTACACCGACTTCACCACGCCAGCCAGCGTGTTGTGCTGGTCGGTCGACGACCCGCAACGGCTGGCCGGCTGGGCCGCCGCCCCGGGCGCGCCCGACCTGACCGGCGTCCGGGTCACCCGCACCCACTACACCTCGCCCGACGGCACCACGGTGCACATGTTCGTGCTGGCCCCGGAGAGCACGCCCAGCACACCCCGGCCGGCCATCCTGTACGGCTACGGCGGCTTCAACCACTCGCTCACCCCGGAGTACTCGGCGATGATCGCCGCCTGGGTGCGGGCCGGTGGCGTCTGGGCCACCGCGAACCTGCGCGGCGGTTCCGAACACGGTGAGCAGTGGCACCGTGCCGGCCGCCGGGAACGTAAACAGAACGTCTTCGACGACTTCCTCGCCGCGGCGGAGCGACTGGTCGCCGACGGCTGGACCAGCCGTGAGCAGTTGGGCATCTACGGCGGTTCCAACGGCGGACTGCTGGTTGGTGCCGCGCTCACCCAACGGCCCGACCTGTTCGCCGCGGTGGTGTGCAGCAAGCCGTTGCTGGACATGGTCCGCTACGAGCGACACGGCCTCGGTCGACTGTGGACGGACGAGTACGGCACGGCCGAGCGGGCCGAGGAACTGGCGTGGCTGCTGGGCTACTCGCCATATCACCACGTGCGCGAGGGCGTAACCTACCCGGCGGTGCTTTTCACCACGTTCGAGTCGGACACCAGGGTTGACCCCTGCCACGCCCGGAAGATGTGCGCGGCACTGCAACACGCCACCGCCGGCGACCGGCCGGTGTTGCTGCGCCGGGAACTGGGCGTCGGCCACGGGGCCCGGTCGGTGTCCCGGTCGGCGGAACTGATCGCCGACCAACTCGGATTTCTCGCCGACCAGTTGGGGATGTGACCGTGGGCACGACGAAGACGGCGGAGATAGACGTCACCAGGGCCCGCGACGACACTCCGGGATGCGCCGAGGTGGTGCACCTGAACAACGCCGGTGCCGGGCTGATGCCGCGGCCGGTGTTCGACGCCACGGTCGGCCACCTGTCCCGTGAGGCGCTCGTCGGCGGCTACGAGGCGGCCGAGGCGG
>DATCXL010000155.1:0-2298 GCA_036565825.1 Mycobacteriales bacterium | reverse complement strand
GGCGAGCAGTTCGTCGCCGCGGACGAAGATGTGGGTGACCAGGGTGCGTTTGTTCTCGGCGGTGACCATGAAGTGCAGATGGGCGGCTCGCATCGGGGAGCGACCGACCGCCGTGAGCATCTTGCCGACCGGCCCATCGTCGGGGATCGGGTACGGGGTGGGGGTGAGTCCCCAGAATCGGTAACCACCGTTCTCGTCGGCGAAGAGGTGGGCTCGTCCGGTTACCCGGTGGTCGTCGTACTGGGCGTCGTAGAAACCCTTCTCGTCGGCCTGCCAGACCTCGATGCGGGCACCCGGGATCGGAGTGCCGTCCGTGCCGGTGATGGTTCCCTCCACCCAGCAGGGCTGCCCGGACGCCCCGGCCGACATGTCGCCGCCCAACTCGATCAAGGGCGCACCTTCCGCGAAGAACGGGCCGAACACGGTCGCCTCCGTCGCGTTCTCGTACGCCGTGTTGTTCACCGCAACTGTCTGCATGGACGCCCCCAGCACATCCGACAGGAGCACAAACTCTTCCCTCGTGTCGTCGCTGATCTGGCCGGCGGCATTCAGAAACGCGATCGCGCGATTCCATTCCGCCTCGCTGAGACGCACCTCGCGGATGAACGCGTGCACGTGCCGTACCAGGGATTGCATGAGGAACTTCAACCGGACATCCTGGCAGTCATCGAAGGAGGAGAGGACGACCTCCACGAGCCTCGCCTCGATCGCGGCCTGCTCCGCGCTGATGGGCTCGGTGTCCGAGCTGCTCGCGTTTGTTGTCTCTGTTGCCGCGCTCATGCGGTGACCTCTTTCTTCTCTACTTCTCGAATGTGTTCCCCTGCCCAGGCGGAACGTAGCAGCCCTTCAAGGTTTTCTGCGGTGACCGGCCGCGGGTTCGAGGCCGGGATCGCCGCCAGGGCAAGCGCGGCCGCGTCGGGGATGTCTTCCTCGGCCAGCCCCACGTCCCGCAAAGCCCTGGGCGCATCCAGAACGTCTCGCAACTGGTTCAGCCCGGCGCTGGCCGTCTCGGCGCCCAACGCGGCCGCGATCCGGGCGGCGGCCTCCGGGGCCGCCGCCTGGTTGAACGCCAGGACATACGGCAACACGATCGCGTGGGTTTGCGCGTGGGGCAGGTTGTATGCGCCGCCCAGCACGTGACAGATCTTGTGGTGCATCCCCGACCCCGCTGACGCGAACGCGACCGCCGCCAAATACGCACCGTACAGCGCCGACTCCCGGCCGGCCGGATGGCCCGGATCCGTCTTGACCAATGGCAGCCCCACGGCCATCGCCCGTAACCCCTCCACCGCCATCGCAGCATTGATCGGATCCGCCCGCGGCGCCCACAGTGAGTCAACACAATGCGCCACCGCGTTCAACCCCGACGCCACCGACAGGCCCACCGGCAACGAATAGGTGAGGACCGGGTCGTAAACCACCGACGCCGGCAACACGCGATCATCGACCCCCGTCGTCTTACGCGAGGCCTCCGTCAGCCCCCACATATTCGTGGCCTCCGACCCCGCATAGGTCGTCGGCACCGCCACTATTGGCAGGCCGCTGGTCAACGCAATCGCCTTCGCGAGACCCGTCGCCGACCCCCCGCCAACGCACACAACCAGATCCACACGCGCTGCCGCCGCCGCCGCTCGCGCCGCCACAGCAGTGGCCACCGGAACATGCTGCACCACGTCGTCCCACCACAGGGCAACATCCACCACCGCCATCACCGCGGACGCAACATCACGCGCGGACTCCGAGGCGATCACCATCACCCGAGCCGCTCCGAGCCGGGCCACCTCCGCCGCCACGTGCCCGGCGGCACCACCAGAAGCGAACAACACACGCTGACCCAAGGTCACATGCTCAAAGACCACCGACACAGATCAGTCCTCTCGACGCAGAATGGTGCGCACCGCCTGCACCCTTCTGCCACAGTGGCATCCGGTCGCCCCGGTGCACAAGTGACACAGCAAAGCCGAAGTACTTCAGCCCCGACACCAACTACGGCACACAGCGATGCGCCTGCACGCTTGCGATGAGTACGACATGCGCTTCCCGGCTGAACCCGTTTCAAGGAGAAACCGACACTCGGGCACCTAATCTCCGGCCAGGATGTCCCATCGAGTCAGAAACTCCGTGAAACGGGCTCGCACACGCTCCGACGGAACTGACTGGCCAGACCCACTGGCCCGACGGTTCTGGCAGGCGCTGGTTGCTAGGAAAACGCGGCTCAGCCGCGGTAGGCGCCGGTCAGGCGCACCGCGCCACCGCGCACACCCTTGGCACCCTGCTCGAAACCGGCGAGTTCGCGCG
>DATCXL010000131.1:0-4275 GCA_036565825.1 Mycobacteriales bacterium | reverse complement strand
CTGTTCGGTGGTCGCACCCGCCGATACGCGGCCCTGCTCGGCATCCTGGTCATCGGTTCCATTCCCAACGGGCTGAACCTGCTCAACCTCAGCGACGACCTGCGTTTCATCATCACCGGGTCGGTGCTTATCGCCGCTGTGGTGGTGGACGCACTCAGTCACCGTGGGCGTGAGGCCAGTGGAACCGGATAGCCGGGGGGACAGATATGAGCGACACCGCCACACCTCGACCTGGCACGTCGACGGGGCCGTCTAGAGTGGCCTTCGTGGTTACTCACCAGGAGACTTCCCGTCAGCAGGTTTCGGACACTCTGCTCGGTCAGGTCCAGTCACCGGGTGATCTCAGGTACCTGAGCGCGGCTCAGCTACCCAGGCTCGCCGCCGAGATCCGTGACTTCTTGGTCCAGAAGGTCTCGCGCACCGGAGGTCATCTCGGGCCGAACCTCGGTGCGGTCGAGGTCACCCTCGCGCTGCACCGGGTGTTCGACTCGCCACGGGACACGATCCTGTGGGACACCGGTCACCAGGCCTACGTCCACAAGATCATCACAGGGCGACAGGCCGGCTTCGACGAGCTGCGACAGCGTGGTGGTCTGTCGGGCTATCCGAGTCGGGCCGAGTCCGAGCATGACGTCATCGAGAACTCACACGCCTCCACCGCCCTGTCCTACGCCGACGGACTGTCCAAGGCCTACGCGCTGCGTGAACCGGGCCGGTGCGTGGTGGCGGTGGTCGGGGACGGGGCGCTGACCGGTGGCATGTGCTGGGAGGCGCTGAACAACATCGCCGCGGGTAAGGAACGTCGGGTGGTGATCGTGGTCAACGACAACGGCCGGTCCTACTCGCCGACGATCGGTGGCCTGGCCGACCACCTGGCCACCCTGCGACTGCGACCGGGCTACGAGAAGGCGATGGAGGCCGTCAAGGAGGCCCTCGGTCGTACCCCGGTGCTGGGCGGTCCGATCTACGACGCGCTGCACGGAATCAAGCGCGGGGTGAAGGACATCCTCGCCCCGCAGGGACTGTTCGAGGATCTCGGGTTGAAGTACGTCGGGCCGGTCGACGGCCACGACATGCCCGCGCTGGAGTCCGCGCTGCGCCGGGCCCGTGACTTCGGTGGCCCGGTGATCGTGCACTGCGTGACCCGCAAGGGTTTCGGCTACGAGCCGGCGGAGAACGACGAGGCCGACTGTCTGCACGGTCCGGGTGCCTTCGATCCTGCCAACGGCAGGGAGCTCAAACGCAAGGGACGCACCTGGACGGGCGTGTTCGCCGACGAGATGGTCGCCATCGGCGCCAGCCGACCCGACGTGGTGGCGATCACCGCCGCCATGCTGCGGCCGATCGGTCTGGCCCCCTTCGCCGAGGCCTATCCCAGACGTGTGTTCGACGTGGGCATCGCCGAGCAGCACGCGGCGACGTCGGCGGCCGGACTTGCCCTGGGCGGGATGCACCCGGTGGTCGCGCTGTACTCCACGTTCCTCAACCGGGCGTTCGACCAGGTGCTGATGGACGTGGCGCTGCACCGGTTGGGTGTCACCTTCGTGCTCGACAGGGCCGGAGTGACCGGCGAGGACGGACCCTCCCACAACGGCATGTGGGACCTGGGCGTGCTGGGTGTGGTGCCGGGTATCCGGATCGCCGCGCCGCGGGACGAGCCGACGGTCCGGGAGGAGCTGCGGGAGGCGGTCGCACACACCGCCGGACCCACCGTACTGCGGTACCCGAAGACCGCGCTCGGTGCCGACATCCCGGCGTTGCGTCGGGTCGGCACCGTCGACGTGTTGCGCGAACCCGAACACGCCGACGTGCTGCTGGTGTCGGTCGGTGCCATGGCCGGTACCGCGTTGGAGGTTGCCGAACGGGCCGGCGCGCAGGGCATCACGGTCGGCGTGGTCGACCCTCGCTGGGTGACTCCGGTACCCCCCGAACTGGTGGAGATGGCGGCCCGGCACCGACTGGTGGTGACGTTGGAGGACG
This sequence comes from Mycobacteriales bacterium, assembly GCA_036565825.1. Lineage (GTDB taxonomy): Bacteria > Actinomycetota > Actinomycetes > Mycobacteriales > DASULA01 > DASULA01. The sequence continues at coordinate 2,295 of DATCXL010000131.1, read as the reverse complement.
GCGGCCGGATCAACGGGGTGGGCTCCCGGGTGTCGCAGGCCATGCGGGACGCCGAGGTGGACGTACCGACCCGTGACGTGGGGATACCGCAGCGCTTCCTGGAACACGGCAAGATCGACCTGATCAAGGCAGAGATCGGACTGACCGCCCAGGACATTGCCCGGCGGGTGGTGGAGTGGATGTCGCACCTGGACGCCACGGTGCCCTCGACCGTCGGCAGCAAGGCGCGGAACGACTCCTGACGGTCTGTGCGGTTGGTGCGGTGGGTCCGCGACGGGCTACCCGCCGTCACCGCGTTTCGTGCTGGTCGACCGGACCGGGCTGCGAGGATCGGGCCGCACGGGCTGCCGACACATAGCGGAGGAGGCGGGGGCCGTGCGCGTGCTCGTCGTCGAGGACGAGATGCCACTCGCCGATGCGGTGGCGCGCGGGTTGCGCCGGGAGGGCATGGCGGTCGACGTCGCCTACGACGGCGACGACGGTCACGAGAAGGCGGCCATCACCCGGTATGACGTGATTGTGCTTGATCGGGACCTGCCGGGTATGTCTGGTGACGAGTTGTGTCGCCGGCTGATCTCTGACGGCCTGCTCACCCGGGTGATCATGCTCACCGCCAGCGGTGCGGTGGCCGACCGGGTGGCGGGTCTGTCACTCGGCGCGGATGACTATCTGGCGAAACCGTTCGCCTTCGCAGAGTTGGTCGCCCGGGTACGCGCACTGGGCCGTCGCGCCATCCCGCCGGTACCTCCGGTGCTCGTCGCCGGTGACGTGCGACTTGATCCCGGCCGCCGGGTGGTGCTCCGCGCCGGGCAGCCGGTCGAGTTGACCCGCAAGGAGTTCGGTGTGCTGGAGGTACTGCTCGGTGCGCGCGGGGCAGTCGTCTCCAGCGAGGAACTGCTGGAGCGGGTATGGGACGAGAATGCCGATCCGTTCACGACCACGGTGCGTGTAACTATTATGACATTACGTCGTAAACTGGGCGACCCGCCGCTGATCGAAACAGTCGTGGGGGCCGGATACCGGGTCAGCCCCGACCCGGCCGGGTCGGTATCCGACGCGGCCAGACCGGGTTTGCCGGCGAACCCGAGATGACCAGGCCCCGGCCAACGCTCCGGCTGCGGCTGACCCTGCTCTACGGGGGGCTGCTCGTCCTGGTCGGGCTCGCCCTGCTGGCGATGTCCACGGTGTTGCTCGACCGCACCCTGGAGTCGGTGTTGCGCTTCCAGAGCGGTGCGGTCGTGCCGGCGGTCGACTCGGACGGGAACCGGTTCCTGGTGGACGCCGCGCAGTTCCAGAATGCGGTCATCCGCGACGCGTGGGGCGAGTTGCTCAGCACCGGTGTGGTGGCCTTCGGCATGGTGGTACTGGTCGGCGCCGCGGCGGGGTACATCCTCGCTGGGCAGGCGCTCGCACCGGTGAGTCGGGTCACCGCCACGGCGCGACGGCTGTCCACCGAGACACTGCACGACCGGATAGCCCTGACCGGACCAGACGACGAGTTGAAGGAACTGGCCGACACGTTCGACGACATGCTCGCCCGCCTGGACGCCGCGTTCGACAGCCAGCGGCGATTCGTGGCCAACGCGAGCCACGAGCTGCGCACCCCGCTGGCCGTAATCCGCACCGAGGTCGACGTGGCGCTGGCCGATCCCGAGCCGACCGTGCAGGACCTGTGGCGGATGGCCGGCGTTGTCCGGGACGCCACCCAGCGCGCCGACCGACTGGTCGAGGCGCTGCTCGTGCTGGCCCGCAGTGAGGCGCAGGAACGACAGGGTCTGGAGGTTCGTGAGCGGGTCGATCTCGCCGCGCTGGTACCCAGAGCCGTGCTGGCGTTGTCCGCCGAGGCGACGGCACGGCGGGTCACGGTAAGGGTGCGGGCCGAGTCGGCGCCAGTCCGGGGCGATGCCAGCCTGCTGGACCGGCTGGTCGGGAACCTGGTGGAGAACGCGATACGTCACAACGTGGATGGCGGCGATGTCTGCCTCACCACAGGTACCGATCAGTCCAGGGCCTGGCTGTCGGTGCGAAACACCGGCCCGCCGCTTGAGGCGATCACGGTGAACGAGTTGTTCGACCCGTTCCGGCGCGGTGGAACGGCGCGAACGGCCAACCGGGGCGCCGGTCTTGGTCTGTCGATCGTCCGGGCCGTAGCATCCGCACACGGCGGTGAGGCCACCGCCCGGTCCCTCCCGGAGGGCGGTCTCGAGGTGTCCGTCCGTCTTCCTGCCGTCCCAGCGTTGGAGAGTATGACGTAGTCGTGGGTAGACCCGCCCCCTCACGAATCCCGCCGGCCGT
>DATCXL010000121.1:0-11572 GCA_036565825.1 Mycobacteriales bacterium | reverse complement strand
GGCCGCCGTGGCCGAGCGGCCTGAACAGACCGATCGGGTTGGTCGGGTTGGTCGGACTGAGCGACTCGCTGCGGCCGAGCCGGTCGGTTCGGCGGGCCTGGTTGACCAGGTGGTTGACCAGGTGGTTGGTCAGACGGTTGGTCAGGGGGAGCAGTCGGGTTGTGTGGCCGATGGGATGAATCGGACCGATCACGTAAATCTCCCGCGCCCAACTGATCAGACCGTCGAACGACCCGAACGGACCGACCGGGGTGACACCGGTGGGCGCGATGCTGAGTGGAAGGGCCGAACGGGCTGACCCGGGCGGTCCGCAAGGACTTGCGACAACCATGTGAAAATCTTGCGTGCGTCCGACCTTTCGGACCGACAGAGTGAGTAGGGTTTGCACCTCGTGAGAGCGCTTCGTCGATTCACCGTCAGGGCCTCCCTGCCGGCTGCCCTCGCCCCTCTGGCCGAGCTGGTCATGAACCTGCGCTGGAGTTGGCATCCAGAGACGCTGGACCTGTTCGAGAGCGTGGACCCGGATCTGTGGCGGACCTGCAACCACGATCCGGTCCGGCAGCTTGGAGCGGTGTCCACCGACCGGTTGGCCGTACTGGCCGGGGACCGCAGGTTCCTACGGCGACTGACCGAGGCAGCCGAGGAACTGGAGGAGTACCTGACCGGTGACCGGTGGTATCAGCTGCACACCGCCGGGCTCGAACGGGCACCACGCGCGATTGCCTACTTCTCGCCCGAATACGGGATAACCGAGGTGTTGCCGCAGTACTCCGGGGGACTGGGCATCCTGGCCGGGGACCACCTCAAGGCCGCCTCGGACCTGGGCGTTCCGGTGATCGGTGTGGGCCTGCTGTACCGAGCCGGTTACTTCCAGCAGTCGTTGTCCACCGACGGTTGGCAGCAGGAGCGATACCCGGCGATCGACCCGCACGGGATGCCGTTGGCGCTGCTCCGCGACCGGGACGGTTCACCGGTGAAGGTCCAGGTCAGCCTGATCGACCACCGCACGCTGAGGGCGCAGGTGTGGCGGGCACAGGTCGGTCGGGTACCGCTACTCCTTCTCGACTCGGATATCGAGGACAACGACCAGCCGGAGCGGCAGGTCACCGACCGGCTCTACGGTGGCGGTAGTGACCACCGCCTACAGCAGGAGATGTTGCTGGGCATCGGTGGGGTGCGTGCGGTGCGCGCTTTCTGCGCACTGACCGACACCAGCGCGCCCGAGGTGTTCCACACCAACGAGGGGCACGCCGGTTTCCTCGGCGTGGAACGCATCCGGGAGTTGGTGGAAGGCGCCGGCCTGTCGTTCGACGAGGCCTTGCAGGCGGTGCGGGCCGGCACGGTCTTCACCACACACACACCTGTCCCGGCTGGTATCGACCGGTTTGGCCTTGACCAGGTCGGGCGGTACTTCGGCGGTAGCAACGAGGCTCCGGGCGTACCGGTCAGTCGCATTCTCGATCTGGGGTTCGAGGGCGAGCTGAACTGCTTCAACATGGCCCACATGGGCCTGCGGCTGGCCGCGCGGGCCAACGGGGTGAGCCGGCTACACGGCCAGGTAAGCCGAGAGATGTTCAACAGTCTGTGGTCGGGTTTCGAGCGGTGCGAGGTCCCGATCACGCACGTCACCAACGGTGTGCACGCCCCGACCTGGATGGCCCGGCAGATCATGGCCACGGCGGCCAGGGAAGCCGAGCCGGGCGCGCTCCCCGCCGGTGGTGGCTGGCAGGCGGTCGACCGGGTACCCGCGCAGGAGGTGTGGGCGCTGCGGACCGCACTACGCACCAGCCTGGTCGAGGAGGTGCGCCGGCGGCTGCGCGCGTCCTGGACCCAACGCGGCGCCAGCGAGGCGGAACTGGCCTGGGTCAGCACCGTGTTCGATCCGAACGTGCTCACCGTCGGCTTCGCCCGCCGGGTCCCCTCCTACAAGCGGCTGACGCTGATGCTGCGGGACCCCGAACGGTTGACCGAACTGCTGCTCGATCCGGAGCGGCCGATGCAGTTGGTCATCGCCGGCAAGTCGCACCCGGCCGACGACTCGGGCAAGGCGCTCATCCAGCAGATGGTGCGGTTCACCGACAACCCCGCGGTACGGCACCGGATCGTGTTCCTGCCCGACTACGACATGGGCATGGCCCGGTACCTGGTGCAGGGCTGCGATGTCTGGCTGAACAACCCGCTGCGACCGTTGGAGGCGTCTGGCACCTCCGGTATGAAGTCGGCCCTGAACGGAGGGCTGAACCTGTCCATCAGAGACGGCTGGTGGGACGAGATGTACGACGGCGCCAACGGTTGGGCGATTCCGACCGCCGACGGGGTGGCCGACCCGGACCGCCGTGACGACCTGGAGGCGGCCGCCTTCTACGACCTGCTGGAGACGCAGGTCAAGCCCCGGTTCTACGACCGGGACCCCCACGGGGTGCCGCTGCGCTGGGTGGAGATGGTCCGGCACACGCTCAGGTCACTTGGCCCGCAGGTGCTCGCCACCAGGATGGTGCGCGACTACGTCCGGGAGCTGTACGGGCCGGCGGCGGCATCCTCGGCACGGTTGGCCGCCGACGATTTCGCCGGGGCCAGGCAGTTGGCCGAGTGGCGGGCCCGCGTGCTGGCGGCGTGGAGCGACGTGCGGGTGCGGCACGTCGAGTCCAGCGGGGTCGGCGACACCCCCGAACTCGGCGCCACGCTGTCGCTGCGGGCCGAGGTCGCGCTGGGCAGCCTGGGCCCGGACGACGTGGAGGTGCAGGCCGCCTACGGGCGGGTGGACGAGTCCGACCAGTTGCACGATGTCCACACGGTGCCGATGAAGTACGTCGACAATGGTGATCTGTACCGGTTCGAGGGAAGCGTCCCGCTCGAACACACCGGCGCGTTCGGGTACACGGTGCGGGTGCTGCCCCGTCACGACCTGCTGGGCAACCCGACCGACCTCGGGGTGGTGATCCACGCCTGATCCGGCCGGACCGAGGGCTTCCCCGTTGTTGGGCTGTCTCGCGATCGGGGCGAGGCTGTCGGCCGGTGGCGCGGTTCGCTGAAGGTCCGCTGGGTGCCGCGGCGGTGGGCCGGGTCGCGTCGGTGACCCCTCGCGCCTTTCTTTGTCCTGCTCCAGATACGGGGCAGGACAAAGGATGGTGACCGCCTTCCTGGTGGTCCCGTCACGGGTCTGTCCGACAGGCTGCGCTCGGGTTGACTCCTTGTTCCCGCCCGCTCGCTCCCGGGTGACCGGTGGTGTCGCCGCCCCTGGTCGGTTGCCGGGTCCGGCGGGTGCCTGACATACGAGGCACGGACCTGCACCCAGGAATGTCGAGGCGAGACCTACGGCCATCCAGGGCGGGCGGCACTGGTCCGTGACACTGCCTCGGTCAGTCCATCTGGTCTTCCCCGGGCGTTCCGCAAACCGGCGTGTTCCGCAGGGTGTGGCACACAACCGTCTGCGGAACACTGGCCGGCTGGCCGGGTGGCAGGCACCGGGCGGGCATGGACCTCGTAGGCAGCCTGGGCTTCCGGCGTGCGGGTGTTACCGCGAGACTGGTCGGGCTGGTGACAACACGTCGATCGGGAGGCTTATCCATGACAGTGACGGTTCGCGCCGCGGTGTTGACCCAGTCGGCCACGCCGCTGGTGATCCAGGACGTGGTGCTGCCCGACCCCGGCCCGGGGCAGGTGCGGGTGCGGCTGGCCGCTGCCGGTGTGTGCCACTCGGACCTGTCACTGGCCAACGGAACGTTACGGCAGCCCGTTCCGGCCGTGCTCGGACACGAGGGCAGCGGCACGGTGGATGCTGTCGGTCCGGGGGTCGACTCGGTTCGGCCCGGCGACCGGGTGCTGCTGAACTGGGCGCCGGCCTGCCGGTCGTGCTGGTTCTGCCAGCATGGTGAACCCCATCTGTGTGAGCACGCCGCCGACGGTGGCGCCGCGCCCTACGCCGAACTGGCCGACGGCACCCCGGCGTACCCGGGGCTGGGCACCGCGACCTTCGCCGAGCAGACCGTGGTGCCGGCCAACGCGATCATTCCGCTGCCCGCCGACATCGGGTTGCACCAGGCCGCGGTACTCGGCTGCGCGGTACTCACCGGGGTTGGCGCGGTACTCAACAGCGCCCGGGTCGGGGCGGGCGAGTCGGTCTGCGTGATCGGGCTGGGCGGGGTGGGGCTTTCGGTGGTACAGGGCGCCCGGCTCGCCGGCGCCGACCCGATCATCGCGGTGGACGTGAGTGCGGACAAGGAGACCCTGGCCCGCGCGCTGGGCGCGACCGACTTTCTGGTCTCCACCCCGGAACTCGCCCGCGACGTGCGGGCCCTGACCGGTGGGCGCGGGGTGGACCACGCGTTCGAGGTGGTCGGCCGGGCCAGCACGATCCGACAGGCCTGGGGGTTGACCCGCAGGGGCGGGCGAACAACGGTGGTCGGGGTGGGCGGCCGGGACGACCAGGCGTCGTTCTCCGCGCTGGAACTGTTCTACTTCGCCCGTACCCTGACCGGCTGTGTGTTCGGGTCCTGTGATCCGGCCTCCGACGTGCCACGGCTGCTGGAGCACGTCCGGGCCGGCGAACTGGACCTGGCCGGCCTGGTCACCGACGAGATCGACCTGGCCGACGTGCCGACGGCGTTCGAACGGATGCTGGCCGGTCGGGGCGGCCGGTCCCTGATCCGGTTCGACTCCGACTCCGACTCCCACTCCTGACCGCCACCGCCGTCGACCACGAAATCGCCCACGGCGAACGCTGGGGCGGCGTGCAGGTGTGTATGGCAGGTGGAAAAGGGGGGCTTGTCACGCCCACCCGGGTCGGCGTGACAATGGGCGTTGTCAGGTTGGTCGGCGATCGGAGTGGTCATGACGATGCGGGCGACGTGGAACGGCGCGGTGCTGGCCGAAAGCGACGACACGGTGGTGGTGGAGGGCAACCACTACTTCCCGGTCGAGTCGCTGCACCGGGAGCACTTCACCGACAGTTCCACCCACACGGTGTGCCCGTGGAAGGGCACGGCCAGCTACTACACGGTCGTTGTGGGCCAGGTCAGTAACGACGACGCGGCCTGGTACTACACCGACCCCAAGCCCGCCGCGGACCAGATCCGCGACCGGGTGGCGTTCTGGCACGGCGTCGAGGTCACCACGGCTGCAGACTAATCAGGATGCGTCCACCCGGTCGAACCGGAATGATCACGCCGGCCACGACCGAAGGAGGACCTCCATGATCGCTCGAATGGGCACCGTCGTGCTCGACTGCCCGGATCCGCGCGCGCTCGCCGACTTCTATGCCGAACTCACCGGCTGGCAGGTGGCGGAGTCGGCGGACGACGACTGGGTCGGACTGGCCGGTGGTGGCCAGGTCGACCTGGCGTTCCAGCGCGTCGCCGACCACCGACCGCCGCGCTGGCCGGACCCGGCGTACCCGCAGCAGTTCCACCTGGACGTCTACGTCGAGAACCTGGACGTGGCCGAGGAGCAGGTACTCGCCCTGGGCGCCACCCTGCTGAGCGGGTCGGACAAACCAGTCGGCTTCCGCGTCTACGCCGACCCGGCCGGGCACCCGTTCTGCCTCTGCACGAACTGACCGACGCGACGTACGGAAGGTGACCGTCCCGGTGGGCCCGTACCGGTGAGAACCGGCCCGCCCGCGTCCGCGGCGCACCCAGCGGGTCGGCATGTCGACCTGCTGGGTCAGGGGCCCTGAACCGCCGACCTCGGTGCCTGCGTGGGGTCCGGGTCCTGCGGGGTCGAGGCGAGATGGGCCAGGCAGAGCGACGGCTCGACGAACGGATCGAGCCGGTCAGTGGTCAACGGCGCCCGCAGTTCGGCCAACACGCCCTGCATCAGGCCCAGGTGCAGTCCACAGACGATGTCCTGGTGGTTCTCGGCGACCTCACGGAACGGGCAGTGGTGCAACCGGATCTGCCTGTCGTCCTCGTCCCCGGCCACCTCCGGGGCAAAGCCGACGTCGCGGAGTACCTCCACGAGTTCGTGCAGCGACTCGTCGACGTCGGTGTGCCGGGACGGAGCCGGGCGGTCGGTGAGGAATCGACCCCACTGCCGCCCGGCGTCGGTGGCCACCTCGACGGCCTCGGGTAGCGCCCCGGCGACCACACTGGTCAGCATCTCGGCGAGCAGTCGGTAGCTGCGTCGCCCCTCACCGCCGTCCACCGGAAGTGGTGTGTAGACCATGCGCGGACGTCCGGGTTCGGCGCGTTCCTCGGCGGCCCGCTCGGCCATACCGGCATCGACCAGCCCGTCCAGATGGAACCGGGCGGTGTTCGGGTGCAGGCCGGTCTGTTTGGCAACGTCTCGCACCCCGAGTGGGGTGGCGGCTTCGCGCAGCAACTCCAAGACCCGGGTCCGCGTCTCGCCCAGTGGAGACACTGGTTCGGGATCGAGGAAAGCCCGGGTCTGGGAATGCATGCTGCTTATTTTACCCGCACGCGGTAGTAGAAACTAGCCACAACCGTCGTACTGCCCAAAAATGCAGTCATGCCTGTGGTGGAAGTCCGGTCACCAGTTCGGTGTCCACTCCGAGCGGACCGCACTTGGCTGCCCCGCCCGGGGAGCCGAGTGGAGCGTCTCGGCCGGGCAACGGCTCGGTGAAGAACCGGGCGTTGTCCTCGGCGTAGATCCGCCACTGCTCGGGCAGGTCGTCCTCGTAGTAGATCGCCTCCACCGGGCACACCGGTTCGCACGCGCCACAGTCCACGCACTCGTCCGGGTGGATGTACAGGCTGCGCCCGCCCTCGTAGATGCAGTCGACCGGGCACTCCTCCACACACGCCCGGTCCATCACGTCCACGCAGGGCTGCCCGATCACGTAGGTCACCGGGCACCGTCCGCGGTCGCCGCGACCCGTCCGATCCGCACCTTCCACACGTCGGGCCCGGCCTGGACGTAGTCCCAGTTGAACCGGCCGGCGTGGTCGGCATCGAACTGGTAGCGCAGGCCCCTGGGGTCGTGGTCGTTGACCAGGACGAAGGAACCGCCCGGGGCCAGTGAGCCGAACACCGAGAAGATCCGGGTGTGTCGGGCGGCGTGCGGCAGTGCGCGCACGTCCAACTCGGTGCCGTCGGGTACGTCACTGCCGGCTCCGACCGAGATATGGGTCGCTTCGGCCCCGTCCGCGCAGGCGCAACCGCCGTGGCCGTGGCCGTGGTCGTGACCGCCACCACCACAGCCACAACCGCCGCCGCCGTGGTCACCGCCTCCGCAGCCACAACCGCCGCCGTCGCTGCCACATGCGCAGCCACCCTGGTTGTGGTCGTGGCCGTGGTCATGGCCGCCAGACGGGCCGAGGATCTCGTGCATACCGTCGAGCAGGGTGGCGATGTCCACCCCGGCCTCGACGAGCGCCGGCAGCAGCAGTTCGTTCTCCTTGTGCAGGTGTGTCGCGAACAGCGTGCGCAGCGAGGCGGCCGCCCCGGCGATCGCACCGGGTGTGCGCGCCTGGGCCAGCGAGTCGACCACGGCACGCAGCGTGACGTGCTCGTCGAGCATGGCCCGGACCAGCAACGCGAGCCCGGGCAGGTCCGAGCCGGCCAGGTACAGGGTGTGTTCTTCGGCGACGGCGTGCGGCAGTACCACCTGCTCGCACAGCGCCACCAGGTCGCCACGGTAGCTTCCCGGGGTCAACCGGTCCACCGAGTCCAGTACGGCCAGGGCGCCCTCGTCGACCGCCTGCCCCAGGGCCTGATGGTGGCTCCGGATGGCGGCCATGGTCTGGAGTTGCCGGTCCGCCCCGGGCTCTCCGGTCGCCTGCTGGGTCGCCGCTGGGTCACTGACCGGCGGCGTGGGGTTGTCGGTCACGGCTCACTCCTCGAACGGCCGGCCGTTTGTTACAGCCGGCGTTGTATTTACACAAGCCCGAGTGTAAACGGTGAGGGCACCATCCGGCCAGGGCTACCCCGGACTGATGGCGGTCAGTGTGAGACGCGAAGCAACAGGAACGTCCGTGGCGGGACCTCGACCATGTGGCCACCCGACAGGAACATCGGTCCGGGTGGCTCGCCGCGCTCGTAGGTGGTGTCCACCACCACCTCGTACCCGGCCGTCCACGGTTCCTTGGGGAGGGTGAAGCACACCGCTTCGTGGCCGGCGTGCAGCACCAGCATGAAACTGTCGGAGGGCAGGACGGTGACCTGCCGACCGCGCTGTCGGATGCCGCGTCCGTCCAGGTACATGCCCAGGGTGCGTGCACCCGGGGCCATCCAGTCCTCGTTGGTCATCTCCGTACCGTCCGGCCGGAACCAGGCCACGTCCTTGGCGCCGTCGCCGTCGGGCACCGGTCGGCCCCGGAAGAACGCCCGTTGACGTAGCGCGGGCGAACGACGACGGAGCGCCACGAGTCTGCGCACCAGTGCGAACAGGTCACGGCCGGTCTGGTCGGGTTCCCAGCCGAGCCACGAGATGTCGTTGTCCTGGCAGTAACCGTTGTTGTTGCCGCCCTGGCTGCGCCAGGTCTCGTCTCCGGCCAGCAGCATCGGCACCCCGGTGGACAGCAGCAGCGTGGTCAGCAGGTTCCGGGCCTGCCGGCGGCGCAGCGCGCACACACCCGGGTCGTCGGTCTCGCCCTCGGCTCCGCAGTTCCAGGACCGGTTGTCGTGTGAACCATCCCGGTTGGACTCGCCGTTCGCCTCGTTGTGCTTGCGGTCGTAGCTGGTCAGGTCCCGCAACGTGAACCCGTCGTGGCAGGTCACGAAGTTTATGGACGCGAACGGGCGCCGGCCGTCCCCGGCGTACAGGTCCGACGACCCGGTGAGCCGATAACCCAGGTCGCGTACCCCGATCGGCGCGCCGGACCAGAAGTCCCGCACCGTGTCCCGGTACCGACCGTTCCACTCGGTCCACAGCGGAGGGAACTCGCCCACCTGGTACCCGCCCTCACCGACGTCCCACGGCTCGGCGATCAACTTGACCTGGGAGACCACCGGATCCTGGTGCACCACGTCGAAGAACACCGACAACTTGTCCACGTCGTGCATGGAACGGGCCAGAGCCGAGGCCAGGTCGAACCGGAACCCGTCCACGTGCATCTCGCTGATCCAGTAGCGCAGCGAGTCCATCAGCATCTGCAACACGTAGGGATGGCGCACGTCGAGGGTGTTGCCGCATCCGGTGTAGTCGGCGTAGCCGGCCGGGTCGTCGGGATGCAGGCGGTAGTAGCCCCGGTTGTCGATGCCCCGGAACGACAGCGTGGGGCCCCACTCACCGCCTTCGGCGGTGTGGTTGTAGACGACGTCGAGGATGACCTCGATGCCGGCCGTGTGCAGTGCCCGCACCATGGCCTTGAACTCGCGCACCTGCTCACCGCCGCTGCCGGCCGCGCAGTATGCGGCATGCGGGGCGAAGTAGCCGATCGTGTTGTAACCCCAGTAGTTGGTCAGCCCCCGGCAGGTCAGTTCCGGCTCACTGAGGAAGTGGTGCACCGGTAGCAGTTCGACCGCGGTGACGCCCAGGTCCACCAGGTGTTCGACCACCGCCGGACAGGCCAGCCCGGCGTAGGTTCCGCGCAGGTTCTCCGGCACACCGGGGTGGCGCATGGTGAAGCCGCGTACGTGCAGTTCGTAGATGACGGTGTCCTCCCACGGCACGTTGGGCCGTCGGTCGATGCCCCAGGGGAAGTCGCCGTGGGTAACCACCGAGCGCGGCACACAGGCCGAGGAGTCGCGCCGGTCGGGCCGGCCCGACCGTGGATCGCCGTCGTAACCGAAGATCGCCGGCTCGGGTGTCAGGGTCCCGTCGATGGCCCGGGCGTAGGGGTCGAGTAGCAGTTTGGCTGGGTTGTACCGCATCCCGCACGGGGGGTCGTAGGGCCCGTGTACCCGATACCCGTACCGCTGTCCGGGCCCGATCTGCGGCACGTAACCGTGCCAGACGTGGTAGGTCGACTCGGCCAACGGCACCCGGGTCTCCGCACCGTCGGGGTCGAACAGGCACAGCTCGACGCCGTCCGCGCTCGAACTCCACAGCGCGAAGTTCGTGCCCTCACCGTCCCAGGTGGCGCCGAGCGGGAACGGCCGACCGGGCCAGGCGCGCTGCATGGTGTCGTCCACCAGGACATCGTCGCGCACACCCGATGCGCAGCGTGGTAGGCCGGTCCCGGTCGGTGACATCAGGTCCGGTAGGGGTGGACCACCGCGAGTGGTCGCCGACCGGATACGGTTGGATGGGGCCCGTGACGCAACCAGTGCACGACGGCGAGGACGTCGTCATCCGCATGGAGCGGGTCGGGGTCCGCCGAGCCAGGACGTATCTCGTGCGGGACGTCACCTGGTCGGTGGAGTTGGACGAACGCTGGGTGGTGCTCGGTCCCAACGGTGCCGGAAAGACCACCCTGTTGCAGTTGGCCTCGGCCAACATGCACCCGACGGTGGGAACCGTGACCCTGTTGGGTGAGCGGATCGGCCGGGTCGACGTGTTCGAGCTGCGGCCGCGTATCGGCCTGTCCAGCGCCGCACTGGCCAACCGGATGCCGCCGGAGGAGACCGTGCTGGATCTGGTGGTCAGCGCCGGTTACGCCGTGCTGGGTCGCTGGCGGGAGCAGTACGAGGGACTGGACCTGTCCCGGGCGCGTTCCCTGCTCGACCAGTTCGGCATCACACACCTGACCGACCGCTCGTTCGGGACCCTGTCAGAGGGCGAACGCAAGCGGGTGCAGATAGCCCGTGCGCTGATGACCGACCCGGAGATCATGCTGCTGGACGAACCGGCGGCCGGCTTGGATCTGGGTGGCCGCGAGGACCTGGTCGGTCGACTGGGTGCGCTGGCCGCAGACCCCGACGCGCCCGCCATCGTCATGGTGACCCACCACGTGGAGGAGATCCCACCGGGCTTCACCCACGCCCTGTTGTTGCGCGACGGCGCCGTGGTGGCGGCTGGTCTGCTGCGTGACGTGCTCACCGCGGACAACCTTGGTGCGACCTTCGGGTTGCCGCTGCGGCTGGAACGTGTCGGGGACCGCTACTTCGCCCGGGCCTGCCAGACCGGCGATCAGGGCAGGGTGTAGGCAGTCGCGGTCGGCTCCGGCGGGGTGATCCCACCCTGGACGGTGGAGAGGCCACCGGTGTGGTGCGGCTCCACACCGAGGTCCACGCCGGGGATTGGTCCCGGTGCGGTACCCGGTGTGGTATCCGGTGTGGTATCCGGTCCGAGGCCGGTGTCCGAAGCAGGGTCGCCATCGACCTCGGTTCGGCCAGCCACGCCGATCAGGTCGCGACGCCCACCCACATCGAGGCCCGCGCCGGTGTCCGGGTCCGCGTCCAGATCCGTGTCGAAGTCCGTGTCCAGATCCACGCCGAGGTCGGTGGCGAAGTTGGTGGCGCAGTCGGTGTCGACGTCGGGGTTGGCCGGGCCCATGACGGCCTCGGCCAGCAGGGCCCGATCCTCCTCGCTGCCCACCAGCACCGTCTCCATGAACACCGGTTCGACCAGCACCGGCTCCACCACGGCCGCTCGGTCCGGGCCGTCCGATCCCGCGCGGGCAGAAGCCTCCCGGGCGATGGTCAGCCGTTCGGTGACCAGCCCGGCCGCGACCTGGCGGCGTACCACCGTGTCCAGATCGGTCCGCGGTCGGAATCCGAGCAACTGTTCGTGT
>DATCXL010000099.1:0-3084 GCA_036565825.1 Mycobacteriales bacterium | reverse complement strand
ACGGTGACCGAGGAGTCATGGACTCCGATGGTGAACTTCGGGCCGGGTACCGGCCCGTTCGCGGGGCTGGCCGAGGTGCTGGGAGACCTGCCGGTGCTGCCGACCGGGGCCGGGCACGACGCGGGCATCCTGGCCGGGGTGATACCCGCCGCCATGCTGTTCGTGCGCAACCCCACCGGGGTGTCGCACTCGCCTGCCGAACACGCCGAACCCGCCGACTGCCTGGCCGGGGTGCGGGCGCTGGCCGACACCCTGGAGTACCTGGCATGCCGCTGAACGTGTACCACTGCGAGGCGGCCTGGCTGGGCGGGTCGACCGAACGGGTCGAACGCGACGTGCTGGTGCAGGTCGACGGTGAGCGGATCACCGCCGTCACCTCCGGCGTGCCGGCGCCACCGGGCGCGGTGCGGCTGGCCGGCGTGACCGTTCCAGGACTGGCGGACACCCACTCGCACTGCTTCCACCGGGCGTTGCGGTCGCGGGTGCAGCGTGGCGGTGGCACGTTCTGGACCTGGCGGGAGCAGATGTACTCGGTCGCCGACCGGCTCACCCCGGACACCTACCACGCGTTGGCCCGGGCCACCTACGCCGAGATGGCGTTGGCCGGGATCACCTGCGTGGGGGAGTTCCACTACCTGCACCACGCCCGCGGCGGTACCCGGTACGCCGAACCGAACGTGATGGGCGAGGCGCTGGTCGCGGCCGCAGCGGACGCCGGTATCCGGATCACCCTGCTCGACACGTGTTACCTGACCGGCGGGGTGGGTCGTGAACTTGTCGGCCCGCAACTGCGGTTCGGCGATGGGGACGTGGCGGCGTGGGCCGAGCGGGCCTCGGCGTTGCGGGCCTCGGCGTTGCGGACCTCGGTGGGGGTGCGGGTCGGTGCCGCGGTGCACTCGGTGCGGGCGGTGCCGCCGGCGGCGATCGGTGCGGTGGCCGGCTGGGCCGCCGAACGGGATGCGCCACTGCACGTGCACGTCAGTGAGCAGCGGGCCGAGAACGAGGCCTGCCTGGCCGCGTACGGACAGTCCCCGGTGGGCGTGCTGAACGCGGCCGGGGCGCTGGGCCGGCGTACCACCGCGGTGCACGCCACCCACCTGACCGGGCCCGATGTGGCGTTACTGGGCGGCACCGGGACGTGTGTGGCGATGTGTCCGACCACCGAACGGGACCTGGCCGACGGGATCGGACCGGCCCGCGCGCTGGCCGACGCGGGCAGCCCGCTCAGCCTGGGTAGTGACAGCCACGCGGTGATCGACCTGTTCACCGAGGCCCGGGCGGTGGAACTGAACACCCGGCTGGCCACCGAACGGCGCGGTCACCTCACCGCCACCGAGTTGTTGCGGGCGGCAACTCGGCACGACACGCTGGGCTGGCCGGACGCCGGTCGGATCGCGCCGGGTGCGCTGGCCGACCTGGTCACGCTGGGCTGGGACTCACCCCGGTTGGCCGGGGCCGGTGTGGAGTGTGCCGCCGAGGCGGTGGTGTTCGCCGCGACCGCCGCCGACGTGCGGTCAGTGGTCGCCGCCGGTCGACTTGTCGTCGAAGCCAGCCGACACACCACGATCGACGTCCCCACCGCCCTCACCGCCGCAGTAGCCGGGGTTTTCGCGTGAAAACCCCCAGCCCAAAGGGCGTTGAAGTCGGGGGTTTTCGCGCGAAAACGTCGCACCCGGCGTGGGAGGCCGGCGGTCAGAGTGTCACGACCTGGGTGTCTGGATCGTGTGGCACGTCGGATGCGGAGTCGACCCGCAGATCCGCACGATCTCGGGCGCCGTCGACGGGAAAGAAGCGGTCCTCCTCGCGCATCCACCGCGACCACAGGTCCCGGTAGATGTCGGTATGCCCGTCCCGGTTCAGGCCACGTTCCAGCCGTGCCGCGCGGGGGGCCTCGACCCAGATCGCGTAGGTCAACCGGCCTACCGTGGCCCGACGGGTACCGGTCACTCCATCAAGGACGATCAGGGGTGCCCAGGGCACGGTCTTCCATCCGGCCAGGGACCGCCCGAACTCGTCGCCGGCCCAGTCCCGGACCTGGTACACCGCGTCCTGTCCGCCCAACAGTGGATCGAGTACCTGTTGGTCGAACCGCGGCCACCAGCCGGAGAGGTCGTCCCACGACACGAAGTCGTCGATCTGCACCAGCGCCGCGCCGGACAGCGTGACGAGCCGGCGCGCCAGCGTGCTCTTCCCCGAGCCGCTCGGACCATCAACCCCGATGATGCGGGTCCCGCCCACCGCCGGCCGCTGACGCACCTCGTTCAGCACATCGCACAGGTTGACCACGGCCACGCCGGTAACCCTCGCATCCGGCGACCCGCGTTGGCACCCGAGTATCGGCGTCGGTAGGCCGGCCGGGGCACCGCCGTCGGCATCCCCATCGCCCGCACCACCGCCGTAGCGGGGGTGTTCGACGTCTGCCGGTTGTCCCCGTGGGCCAGGGGTTTTGCGGGGAGTGAAGGGCACGGACCATCCTGACCATCCTGACCATCCTGACCACGTCACCAACCGGGGGTTTTGAGGGGGTGCGGGGTGGAGCGGAGCTCCCCCGCAGGGGGGCAACACAGCACCAGCCCCGCAACCGCGGGGCCCCGGCGCCGGGGCTGCGCCCCGGTGAGGGCCTGGAGTCGACCATCTAGGCTGTGCCGGGTGAGGCTGCTGCTGACGGACATCGGACGGTTGTGGTTGGGCTCCGGTGACGTACTCACCGACGCGGCGGTGCTGGTGGACGATGGGCGGGTCGGCTGGTTCGGCCCCCGTGAGCAGGCTCCAGCGGTCGAACGGGTCACCTCCTGCGGCGGCGGTCTGGTCACCCCTGGGCTGGTTGACGCGCACGCCCACCCGGTCTACGCCGGAAACCGGTTCGCCGAGATCACCCAACGTTCGGCCGGTGCCAGCTACGCCGAGATCGCCGCGGCCGGCGGTGGCATCGCGTCCACCGTGGACGCCACCAGGGCCGCGGACGGGTCCCGGCTGGCCGCCGACGTGCGGGAACGGTTGCGGTCCTGGCTGCGCGGCGGCACCACCACGGTCGAGTGCAAGACCGGGTACCACCTGGCCCGCGACGGCGAACTCGAACAGGTG
>DATCXL010000098.1:0-4343 GCA_036565825.1 Mycobacteriales bacterium | reverse complement strand
CCTTCACGGCCTCCCCGCCGACGTCCGAGCCGGTGCTGTCGGTGCTGTCGGAGTCGTCCGGGTCAGTGGTGTCGTCGGAGTCCGAACCGGCCTCCAGGGCCGACTCCTCGTCCAGCAGTGCGGCGAAGGCCGGGGACTCCAGGAGGTTCAGCAGCGGGCCGTCGTCGCAGCACTCGGCGATCCGCCGCACCATGTCGATGGTGTCGCCCACCCGCATCACCACCTCGTCGTCCGGGTCGGTGTGGGTCAGCCCCGGCACCTCGTCCAGGTCGAAGTAGTAGTCGGTCTCCGGGGCGAGCTGCTCGGCCGGCAGGGTCGTCAGCATGGTCCACGACGGGTGGTCGGACAGGTCGTTCTGCGAGCGGCTGCCCAGGAACGTCTCCAGGTCGTTGAGGTCCTCGAACGCGAAGACCTTGCTACCGGCGCCCAGGAACGCCTGCCACTCCTCACCGTCCTCCACCCACGGGGCGGCCCAGATGGTGTAACCGGTGCGGCCGTCCAGCACCAGCGCGATGGGTACGACGTTGGCCTCGCCGGGGCTCGTCATCGGTCACCTCGAAGATCAGATGGGACATCGGACCAGACATCGGGTCACAGCAGTGACGTCGGCGGGAAGGGTAGTGGGTGCGCGGACGCTCTCAAATTCCGACCGGGTGCCACACCGTCTTGGTTTCCAGGAACGCGGTCATCCGGGACAGCCCGGGCTCGGCGGTCCAGTCCGGTTCGGAGCGGGGCGCCCGCAACACCCGTTTGATGTTTTGCGCGGCGGCCCGTTCCAACTCGGTGCGCAGTTCGGCGTCGGCGCCGGTCAGGTCGATGGCGTTGACATCCTGGTGTGCGGCCAGCCACGGTCCGATCTCCGCCGCGCTGCCGGTGAGGATGTTGATCACGCCACCGGGCAGGTCCGAGGTGGCCAGCACCTCGCCCAGGGTGATCGCGGGCAGCGGTCGGGCCTGGGAGGTCACCACCACGGCCGTGTTGCCGGTCACCGCCACCGGTGCCAGCACGCTGACCAGTCCGAGCAGCGAAGATTCCTGCGGTGCCAGTACGGCGACCACCCCGGTCGGTTCGGGGATGGAGAAGTCGAAGTACGGTCCGGCCACCGGGTTGGTCGAACCAATCACCTGGGTGATCTTGTCCGACCAGCCGGCGTACCAGACCCACCGGTCGATCGCGTCGCTGACCAGCGCGTCGGCCCGTGCCGCCGAGCATCCCTCACCGGCGCGCACCTCCTCGACGAACTGCGCGCGACGGCCCTCCAACATCTCGGCCACCCGGTAGAGCACCTGGCCGCGGTTGTACGCGGTGGCTCCCGACCAGCCGGCGAACGCCCGGCGCGCGGCCACCACCGCGTCTCGGGCGTCCTTGCGGGACGCCCACGCGGCGTTGGCCAGGAACTCACCGCCCGGCGTGGTCACCGGGTAGGACCGGCCGGACTCCGAACGCGGGAACGCCCCGCCGACATACAGCTTGTAGGTCTTGCGCACCGTGACCCGTCCGGGTGCCTCTGTTGTGTCGGGAGCCGTACCGCTGCTGGTGCGGTTTCCGCGCGGCGAACGGGGCGCGGGCGGGCGCCGCTCGGCCTTCTCGGGTTGCCGGGTGCGGGGGTTGCGGGGTGCCTCAGACGGCAAGGTAGGCCTCCAACCCGTGCCGGCCGCCCTCGCGGCCGAATCCCGACTCCTGGTATCCGCCGAACGGCGAGGTCGGGTCGAACCGGTTGAACGTGTTCGCCCACACCACCCCGGCGCGTAGCCGTTGCGCGGCCCACAGAATCCGCGAGCCCTTCTCCGTCCACACCCCGGCGGACAGCCCGTACGGGGTGTTGTTGGCCTTCTCCACCGCCTCGGCCGGGGTGCGGAAGGTCAGCACCGACAGCACCGGCCCGAAGATCTCCTCGCGGGCGATCCGGTGTGACTGGGCAACGTCGGTGAACACCGTCGGCGGGAACCAGAACCCGCGGTCGGGCAGGGCGCAGGGCGGGGACCAGCGCCGGGCCCCCTCGGCTTCCCCGGCCGCGGTCAGTTCGGTGATCCGGGCCAGTTGCTCGGCGGAGTTGATTGCCCCGATGTCGGTGTTCTTGTCCATTGGGTCGCCCAGCCTCAGGGTGCCCAGCCTGCGGCGCAGCCGGTCCAGCACCTCCGCGTACACCGACTCCTGCACCAGCAGCCGGGACCCGGCGCAGCACACGTGGCCCTGGTTGAAGAAGATCCCGTTGACGATGCCCTCGACGGCCTGGTCGAGCGGGGCGTCGTCGAACACAATGTTGGCAGCCTTACCACCCAATTCCAGGGTGAGCCGTCTGCCGGTGCCGGCCAGGGTTCGGGCGATCTCGCGGCCCACGTCGGTGGAACCGGTGAACGCCACCTTGTCCACGTCCGGATGGCTGACCACCGCACGGCCGGTGTCCCCGGCGCCGGGCAGTACGTTGACCACGCCGGGCGGCAGGTCGGCCTGTTGACAGATCTCGGCGAGTACCAGCGCGGTCAGCGGCGTGGTCTCGGCCGGTTTGAGTACGCAGGTGTTGCCTGCGGCCAGCGCCGGCGCGAGCTTCCACGCGGCCATCATCAGTGGGAAGTTCCACGGGATGACCTGACCGGCCACGCCCAGCGGCCTGGGGTCCGGCCCGAAGCCGGCGTAGGGCAGTTTGTCCGCCCAGCCGGCGTAGTAGAAGAAGTGCGCGGCGGCCAGTGGCACGTCCACGTCACGGGACTCTCTGATCGGTTTGCCGTTGTCCAGGGTCTCCAGCACAGCCAGTTCGCGGGACCGTTCCTGGACGATTCGGGCGATCCGGAACAGGTACTTGGCCCGTTCCCGGCCGGGCATCGGGCCCCACACCTGCTGGTGGGCCCGGCGGGCCGCGGCAACCGCCCGGTCCACGTCGGCCTGGCCGGCCACCGCGACCTCGGCGAGAACCTCCTCGGTGGCCGGGTTGACCGTCTTCATGTTCTGGTCCGAGTCAGGATCGCGGAACTGACCGTCCACGAACATGCCGTAGCTGGACCGCAGTCGCGCGGTGTCCCGTGACTCGGGTGCCGGCGCGTACTCCCACTCGGTCACCGTCGTCTCCGTTCCCGCCCTGGTAGCCGCAGTAGCCGCACCATCGCCGTCCCGTCCTGTCCGCCTCGCGCGCACCGTGCCGGGCGCGACCTCAGGCCCAGGGTGCACCGGCCAACCGATCTGCACCAGCCTAGATGGTCGAGTCCAGGCCCTCGCCGGGGCCAATCCCCGGCTCCGGGGTCCCGCCGTACGGGGAATGGTGCTGTGCTGCCTTCTGCGGGGGGAGCTTCGCTCCACCCCGCACCCCCTCAACCCCCACATCACGGCGTGACCAGGACGGTCAGCTTGGTTCGTGCCCTTCACTCTCCTCAAACCCCTGGCCCGCCGGGACGACCGGCAGACAGCCTGGAATCAACCGTCCAGGCGGACCGTGCCATCCGGTGCGGCGCAGGGAGTGTTCGATCAGCCGTTCGGGCGGCGTTCGCGGACCCAGAAACCGACCTGCCAGTGTGGTTTGGACTCGCCGTCGATGGCCAACCGCCAGACGTAGCGCTGACCCTGCGCCAGTGGCAGCGCCGGAACCCCGAAGGCGACGGTGGCGTCCAGCGGTGTCCCGTGCGGCAGCCCGGGTGGCCGACCCACCTCGATGTCCAGCCGCACCGCGACCGGTTGTGGGTTGCCCAGCCGGTCTGGCGCCTGCACCGGTCCGCCGTCGGCGGTGAGCAGGCTCACCTCCACCGGGATGGGCCGGTTCGCGTCCGTCCAGGGCACGTCGATCTTGATGCCCAGCGCAGAGGGGGACGGGTCCGGCCCGGTCACCGACCAGCCGCCACCAAGGATGAACAGCTTGCCGCCCACCGCCTGGGCTGCGTCACACAGAATTATGGTCGCTTCCACCTACCCGAACTCCCAACACCTGTCGTGGCCAGGCCCGGACTGTCCCATCCGGACCATGGCCGGCAAACCTGCACCCGGGCACCCGGAGGCCCCTGGCACCCGGGTGCCAGGGTCCGGGGCCACCGGGGATCGTTCGGGGTCAGTCCAGGGTGAAGTAGTCGGGGCCGGCGTAGGCGCCGGACAGTTCCTTGGCCCGCTGCATCAGCAGGTCGTTGAGCAGGCTGGAGGCACCCAGCCGGAACAGGGTCGGGTCCAGCCAGTCCGGGCCGGCCACCTCGCGCACCATCACCAGGTAACGCACCGCCTGCTTGGCGGCCCGGATGCCACCGGCGAGTTTCACCCCGCGCCGCTGGTCGGTGGCCAGGGCGAAGTCGCGCACCGCCTCGAGCATCACCAGCGCGACCGGCGGGGTGGCGGCTGGCGACACCTTGCCGGTGGAGGTCTTGATG
>DATCXL010000081.1:0-2321 GCA_036565825.1 Mycobacteriales bacterium | reverse complement strand
CTCGTCGCCGGCGGTGGCCCGCACCACCGCGACAAGTCGGGCGAACCCGGCTGCCGCGTCCCCCTCGGCCACCTCACGGTCGGCGGCGGCCAGTTGGGCGTCGAGGTCGTCTGGCCGCGCGTCGGCCCGGGACACCACGTCGTCGCCCTGCGACTCGATCCGGCCCAGCAGTTCGACCTGGTGCAGCGCCGCCCGGGCCAGCGGATGCCCGGGTTCGGTGGCCAGGATCTCGCGGTATGCGGCTTCCGCCTTCTCGTAGTCACCACGCGCGGCGGCATCTTCGGCGGCCACGATGCGGGGGTCGTCGACCTGCTCCTCGGCCTGCTCCGCCGATTCCGGCAGCGCCCCGCCCACGGCTTCCATGATCGCGCCGATCCACTGCCGGACCTGGGACTCTGGCATCGCACCGGTGAACTCCGAGACGAGCTGTCCCTGGAACACGGCCTTGACCGCGGGGATCCCCTGTACCCGCAGCGCCTGGGCGATGGCGGGGTTGGCGTCCACGTCGATCCTGGCCAGGATCCAGGAACCCTGGCCCTCGGTGGCAAGCTTCTCCAGCACCGGGCCCAGCTGCTTGCACGGGCCGCACCACTCCGCCCACAGGTCGAGCACGACCGGTACCTGTAGGGAGCGGTTCAGCACCTCGGCCTGGAAGGTGGCCTCGGTCACGTCGATGACATACGGCGATCCGGCGTCGGGCGAGGACGCGGGTCCGGGGGCGGCGTCGGTCGGCTTGGTCGCGGAGGCGGACCGTGTCTTGAGCGCGGACAGGTCCACCGCCCGGGTGTACCACGGCTGGTCGGGTTGCATACGTCGATTCTGCCGCACCGCGGGCACTGCTCGTGGCCTACGGGTGACCGCCGCCCGACCTGGCACCGCGACCGGCACCGGTCTGCTGCCGACTGTCACCCACTCCGGTGGTTGCCGGTGGACCCGGGTGGGGAATCCATTGGAGGTGGACACCGCAGAACAGGCCCGGCAGCCCGGTCCGGCCGACACGGTGCGCCAGGTGCTGCCCGACCTGCTGCTCGCGGACGACCCGCCGATCGACGTCCTGGCCACCGCCCGGGTCATGTGGGGCCAGGCCGCCGTGGTGGTGTCGGTGGCCGGTTCCGACCGGTCCTTCGGGTTCGAGTTCCCGGTCGAGGTGCCGTGGGCCGAGACGATGGTGGCGGTGGCCGAACGGCTCCAGGACGCGTTGGACGACCTGCTCGGCAGCCGACGTCCGGCCTGCCGGGCGGCCGGACACGACCACCCACTCACCCCGACCATCGACCAGGACACCGCCGTGTGGCGCTGCCCGAAGAGCGCCTACCAGGTCGAGGTCACCCGATACTCGGGGGCATGAGCATCCGCCAGGGCCGACCTGTGTGTACGCCGGGAGGCCATCCTGCCTGAGAACCTGCCCGGTCCCGGGCCGAATGTCACCGGGCCGACACCTGCCGAGATGACCGACGCCGTGTTGCGGGACGTGCTGCTCCCGCAGGACCCACCGGTCACGGTGCGGGTCGAGAAGCGCGACCTGCACGGCGTGTCCGACATCGTCGTCACTCTCTCCGTGGGTGGCATGTCGGTTGGGTTCGCCATTCCGCCGTTGGACGACCGGACGGAACTGCTGGTTGCGATCGCCGACCGGGCACAGGACGCCCTGGTCGACCTGCTCGCCGTCGGGCGTCCGGCCTGCCGGGCGGCCGGGCACGACGACCCACTCACCCCGACCGTCGACCAGGACACCGCCGTGTGGCGCTGCCCCAAGAGCGCCTACCAGGTCGAGGTCACCCGATACTCGGGGGCATGAGCGCCGCGAGGGTCGGCCCGTTCGCGCGCCAGGGGTTGAGAAGCGTGAAGGGCACGAACCCACCCTGACCATCCCGGTCGCGCCACAGCGTGTGTTTTTGAGGGGGGTGCGGGGTGGAGCGAAGCTCCCCCCGCAGAAGGCAACACAGCACCATGCCCTGTACGGCAGTGACCCCGGAGCCGGGGCTTTGCCCCGGCGAGGGCCTGACATCGGACCTACCTAGAACCGGGGGGGTTCGGTGTAGCCGCCCCACTGGTCGCGCAGGGCGCCGCAGATCTCGCCCAGGGTCGCCTCGGCGCGGGTGGCATCCAGCATGGCCGGCACGAGGTTCTCCCCGGTCCGGGCCACCTCCACCATTCGGGCCAACGCGTTGCGGGCGGCTTCGGCGTCCCGGGACGCCCGGCGCTGCGCCAGCGCGTGCCGCTGCTCGACCTCGACCTGGTGGCTGATCCGCAGGATCTCCAGGTCGTCCTCGCCCTGGGACTGGTGGACGTTGACGCCGACGACCCGCTTCTCCCGCTTC
>DATCXL010000179.1:0-2741 GCA_036565825.1 Mycobacteriales bacterium | reverse complement strand
GGCCGGCCTCGGACAGGTCGGCGGGTAGTTCCGGGTGGCCGGGCGGAAGAGCCCGGGTGGCACCCTTGCGGTGCACGCACAGTAGCCGCGACCCACCGTCGGTCGGGTCGGCCGGGTCGGTCGGGTGCTCCTCCAGCTTGGCCAGGTTGTGTGAGACGTCGTAGACCAGGTCCAGTTCCACCCCGGCGGCCTGGCCGAACGCCCGCCGCACCGCCTCGCCGAGCAGTTGCCTGTTGGCCCGCGCGTAGTTCGCCGCGGCCGCCATCGCACCCAGGTAGGCCCGGCCCTCGGTCGAGTTCACCGGTGCGCAGGCCAACTGGGGATCGGGCACCGTGATGCCGTACCGCGACATGGCCGCCCCCATGACCCGCACGTGGTCGGTACAGATCTGGTGCCCCAGGCCACGGGACCCACAGTGGATCATCACGCAGACCTGGCCCAACTCCACCCCGAACGCGCTGGCCACCGCCGGGTCGTGCACCTCGGTGACCACCTGCACCTCCAGGAAGTGGTTGCCCGACCCCAGGCTGCCCACCTGACCCAGCCCCCGGTCGAACGCCCGGGCGCTCACCGCGGCCGGGTCGGCGTCGGCCACCGCGCCGCCGTCCTCGCACCGGGACAGGTCACGAGGCTGGCCCAGACCGTGTTCCACGCAGTATCGGGAACCGCCGAGCAGCACCCGTTCCAGCTCGGCCCGGTCCGACAGCGCCCACACCGCCCCACGCCCGGCGCCGCGCGGAATCGACCTGCCGAGCAGGTCCATCAACCGGCCCAGCGCCGGAGCCAGTGCGGCCCGGTCGGTGTGTGCGGCCAACAACCGCACACCGCAGGAGATGTCGAACCCGACGCCGCCGGGTGACACCACTCCGCCGGCGGCCACGTCGGTGCCGGCCACGCCGCCGATCGGGAAGCCGTAGCCCCAGTGCAGGTCCGGCATCGCGTAGGAGGCGGTCACGATCCCGGGCAGGGTGGCCACGTTCACCACCTGGTCCAGGGACCGGTCGTCGGGTTCGGGCAGCAGCTCGGCCGAGGCGTAGACGATCCCCGGCACCCGCATGTCGCCGCTGGGTGCGATGCGGTACCGGAACGGCCCGTCCTCGACCAGCGGCTGTCCGGTCACGGTCGCGGCCATGGTCTGTTCCCGGTCAGAGTCTGGCCGCAAGCAGCAGTTCGTGCGCCTGTGCCGCGGCCCGGCCCGGCCGCTGGCTGTCCGGTTGCTCGGTCGGGCGTGACTCCAGTCCCCGCGACAGCACCCGCACCGCCTCGGCGAGCACCTGGACCTGCTCCTCGAGCTGACCGAGTCGGTCGTCGGTCGCCGGAGGCGACGTCGCGCCTGGCTGGTCGGTTGAGCGTGCCATGGGGTCCCCTCCGTGGTCTGGTCGATGCTCTGTTTCCAGCAGACCGCGGCCGGGCCCGGTACCGACAGGGTCGAACCGCTCGCCTGACCGGGCCGCTGGTCCCAGCCGACCACGGTCGGCGACCGGTGGCGCGCCACCACATGCGGGGTGTGCACCGGCGTGCTATCGAGGACGGGTGGCCGTCACGCTCGGGTTCGCCGGTGACACCATGCTCGGCCGCGGCGTCGGCGAGGTGCTGGCCGGGGCGGGCACCACCGAACTGTGGTCGCCGGCACTGCGCGACCTGGCCGGGTCCGCCGACCTGGTGCTGGTGAACCTGGAATGTTGCATATCGAATCGGGGCCAGCACTGGCCCGACCCGGACAAGGCGTTCTTCTTCCGTGCCCCGCCGGTGGCCACCCTCCCCCTGCGGCAACTCGGCGTCCGGTGCGTCAACCTGGCCAACAACCACGCGCTCGACTACGGCCGGGACGCCCTGGGTGACACCTTCGACCACCTGGCCGCGGCCGGTATCGACTGGGTCGGCGCCGGTCGGGACGCCACGCGGGCGTGGGAACCGCGGGTGTTCACCGTGGGCGGTCTGCGGGTGGGTGTGCTGGGCATCGCCGACTACCCGCCCGAGTACGCGGCCGGACCCGAAACGTCGGGCATCGCGCACGTCGATCTTCGATCCGGCGTGCCGGACTGGCTGACCGACAGGGTCGCTGCCCTGCGGGCCCGGGTGGACTCGGTCGTGATCACTCCGCACTGGGGACCGAACATGGTCACCGAGCCACTCGACTACGTGCGGGCCGCCGCGGAGGCCCTGCTGGCGGCTGGCGCCACCTTGGTGGCCGGGCACTCCGCACATGTCTTCCACGGCGTGTACCGGACCGTGCTGTTTGATCTGGGCGACCTGGTGGATGACTACGCCGTCAATCCGCGGCTGCGCAACGACCTGGGCCTGTTCTGGTTGGTCACCCTGGACGCGGACGGGCCGATCTCGGTGCATGCGGTACCGCTGCGGCTGGGCTACGCCCACACCGAACTGGCCACCGGCCAGGACGCCCAGTGGGTGCGGGACAGGTTCCGCCAGGCCTGCGAGCAACTGGGTACCCCGGTGGACCAGCGGGACGGTGAACTCATCGTCCACCTGCGGTGACCGCACGCTCAGCCGGCCGGGGCCGCGCCGAGGCCCCCCGCAGAGGGCAACACAGCACCATTCCGCCTGACCACGGGGATCCCGGAGCCGGGGCTTTGCCCCGGCGAGGGCCTGGAATCAACCACCGAGATGGCGGAGGAACCAGTCGCGGGCCAACTGTGCGACGGCTGACAGCGCACCTGGTTCCTCGAACAGGTGGGTGGCACCGGGCACGACCTCGAGCCGGTTTGGGCCGCCGAGCA
>DATCXL010000048.1:0-3141 GCA_036565825.1 Mycobacteriales bacterium | reverse complement strand
TGGCCGGTGGTTCCCCGCCGGCCGACCGGAGCCGGCGCTGCCGGGTGCTGTATGTCAGTCCACTCAAGGCGCTCGCGGTGGACGTGGAACGTAACCTGCGGGCGCCGCTGGCCGGAATAGGACAGGCGGCCACCCGCCTCGGCCTGCCGGTCCCCGACATCGGGGTGGCCATGCGCACCGGCGACACCCCGGCCGACGAACGTCGGGCGTTCGCCCGGCGGCCGGCGGACGTGCTCATCACCACCCCCGAGTCGTTGTTCCTGCTGCTGACCAGCGCCGCCCGAGACGCGCTGCGTGGGGTCCAGACGGTCATCGTGGACGAGGTGCACGCGGTCTGCGGCACCAAGCGCGGCGCCCACCTGGCGCTGTCGTTGGAACGGCTGGACGCGCTGACCGACCGCCCGGCGCAGCGGATCGGTCTGTCCGCGACGGTGCGTCCGGTCGAGGAGGTGGCCCGGTTCCTGGCCGGCGGGCGGGAGGTCGCGGTGGTGCAACCGCCGGCGGACAAGACCGTCGAACTGCGGGTGATGGTGCCGGTCGAGGACATGACCGCGGTGGGCGAGGGGTCCGTTTCGGCGACCGGGTTTCCACCCGGGTCTTCGGCCGCGCCCCCGTTGCTGGCCGCCGAGGGCCCGGGTGAACCACGCGAAGCCAACCCGTCCCGCGAGGCGCAACGGCGTGCCTCGATCTGGCCGGCGGTGGAGGAGCGGGTACTCGACCTGATCGAGGCCCACCGCAGCACCATCGTGTTCGCCAACTCGCGCCGGCTGGCCGAACGGCTCACCTCCCGGCTGAACGAGTTGGCTCACGAACGCCACGCCGGCCCGCCCGGCCCGATCCTTGGTGGCCGACCACCGGCCGACCTGATGGGGCAGGCTGGCGTCGGTGCGGGCGCCCTGCCGGTGGTCGCCCGGGCGCACCACGGCTCGGTGTCCCGGGAACAACGAGCTGTGGTCGAGGAGTCGTTGAAGGCCGGCACCCTGCCCGCGGTGGTGGCCACCTCCAGCCTCGAACTGGGCATCGACATGGGAGCGGTGGACCTGGTCGTCCAGGTCGCCGCGCCACCGTCGGTGGCGGCCGGCCTGCAACGGGTGGGCCGGGGCGGACACCAGGTCGGCGCGGTGAGCCGAGGAGTGATCTTCCCGAAACACCGCGGCGACCTGGTCGAGTGCGCGGTGGTGGCCGAACGGATGCGGGCCGGACAGATCGAGGCGTTGCGGTATCCGCGTAACCCGCTGGACGTACTGGCCCAGCAGGTGGTCGCGATGGTGGCGATGGACCCGTGGACGGTCGAGGATCTGGCCGCGATCGTCCGCCGGGCCGCACCGTTCGCCTCGCTGCCCGCCTCGGCGCTGGAGGCGGTGCTGGACATGTTGTCCGGCCGATACCCCTCGGACGCGTTTGCCGAGCTGCGGCCGCGGGTGAACTGGGACCGGGTCACCGGCCTGCTGACCGCCCGCCCCGGTGCGCAGCGGCTGGCGGTGACCAGCGGTGGCACCATCCCCGACCGCGGTCTGTTCGGCGTGTACCTGGTGGGCGAGGCGGGCACCCCGGGCCGACGGGTGGGTGAGCTGGACGAGGAGATGGTCTACGAGTCGCGGGTGGGGGATGTCTTCCTGCTCGGCTCGTCGTCCTGGCGCGTGCAGGACATCACCCACGACCGGGTGCTGGTCACGCCGGCACCGGGCGAACCAGGCCGGATGCCGTTCTGGCACGGTGACGCGGCCGGCCGTCCGGTCGAACTCGGCCGGGCGCTGGGTGGCTTCCTGCGGGAACTGTCCACCCTGGGTGACCAGGCGGCGCGGGACCGGCTGCTGGCCGCCGGTCTGGACGGGTGGGGCGCGGACAACCTGCTCGCCTACCTGGCCGAACAGCGCCAGGCGACCGGCCACGTCCCGACCGACCGAACCCTGCTGGTGGAACGTTTCCGGGACGAACTGGGTGACTGGCGGGTGTGCGTCCACTCCCCGTTCGGCGCCCAGGTGAACGCGCCCTGGGCGCTGGCGATCGCCGGCCGACTACGCGAGCGGTACGGCCTGGACGCCCAGACGATGCATTCCGACGACGGCATCGTGCTGCGGTTGCCAGAGACCGAGTCGGACCCGCCGCCGGCCGAACTGGCCGCCTTCGATCCCGACCAGATCGAGGCGTTGGTCACCGCCGAACTCGGCGGTTCGGCGTTGTTCGCATCACGGTTCCGGGAGTGTGCGGCGCGCGCCCTGCTGCTGCCCAAACGGGACCCACGCCGGCGGGCACCGCTGTGGCAGCAGCGGCAACGGGCCGCGCAGTTGCTCGGGGTCGCCGGTGAGTACGGCAGCTTCCCGGTGGTACTGGAGACCATGCGCGAGTGCCTACAGGACGTTTTCGACGTGCCCGGGCTGGTCGGTCTGATGCGTGACCTGGCCGCGCGCAGGGTGCGACTGGTTGAGGTGGAGACCGCCGCGGCATCGCCGTTCGCCCGCTCGCTGCTGTTCGGCTACGTGGGGATGTTCCTCTACGAGGGGGACGCGCCGCTGGCCGAACGGCGGGCCCAGGCCCTCGCGTTGGATGCTTCCCTGCTCGCCGAGTTGCTGGGCCAGGCTGAACTGCGCGAACTGCTCGACTCCGGCGCGGTGGCCGACGTCGAACTGGAACTCCAGTGGCTGACCGAGTCCCGACGCGCCCACGACCCCGACTCGACCGCGGACCTGCTGCGGGTGGTGGGAGACCTCGACATCGCCGAGGTGGCCGCCCGGGGTGGCCAGGAGTCCTGGCTGATCGCCCTGCGGGAGGCCCGGCGGGTGCTGCCGGTGCGGGTGGCCGGGCAGGAACGCTGGATCGCGATCGAGGACGCCGGCCGAATGCGGGACGCGCTGGGGGTGGCACTGCCGGTGGGCGTGCCAGAGGTGTTCACCGAGCCGGTGCGCGACCCGCTCGGTGATCTGGTGGCGCGCTACGCCCGTACCCACGGGCCGTTCCAGGTCGCCGACTGCGCGGCTCGTCTGGGCCTGGGCCCGGCGGTGGTGGCCGACACGCTGGGCCGGCTGGCCGCCTCCGGACGGGTCGTGGCCGGCGAGTTCCGACCCGGCGGTGCCGGCCCGGAGTGGTGTGACGCCGAGGTGCTCAGGGTGTTGCGCCGCCGGTCGTTGGCGCGGCTGCGCC
>DATCXL010000176.1:0-3920 GCA_036565825.1 Mycobacteriales bacterium | reverse complement strand
CATCAGCAGCAGTACGTTGTCGTCAGCCGCCGTGCGGTTCATCCGCAGCCGGCCGCAGTGCGTGCAGCGGTGAATCAGCATCCAGCGGTGTTCGCCGCGGACCGTGACCGCGATCGGTTCCATGCCGCCTGGGCAGTCGGCGCTCCGGTCACCGGGGACATTGCGATCAAGGTGCCTTGACCAGAGGCAACTGGGACAGTGGTTGCGGTGGAACGTGCCCGGTGCGTCGAGCGAGACCTCGACGCCGCAGTGTCCGCACCGGAAAGAGCGAGGAAACGACAAGTTTCTGACCTTTCGAAAGCAGAGCTTCGGAACTGGACAGCCATCTCTCGCCCCCTCTCATGCTCGGTTGGTTATGCCGCCGACCCAGGCGGACCTACGACAACAGACACCAGACCAGCGAGAACCGCGGTCCGTCAAACGAATATCGTCGACCGTCACGCCTGGCACCTGCGACCGAACTCATGCCGGATCGGTGTCACCTGCCAACTCGGCACCGAACCTCAGGCGCAGCAGCGGACGGCATCTGATGTCAGAGGGGTACCTCGGTTGACGGTGGGCGGTTGGGGCGTTCCCGAGGTTCGAGCAGGAACACCCGAATGTCGCGACCGCTGCGGGTGGCGTAGGTGTCGTAGGCCGGCCAGATCGCGGTGACCAGCAACCACAGGGCCCGCCGCTCGTCTGCCTGCACCAGTCGGGCCCGCACCGGGATGTTCCGGCCGGCGACGCACACCGTGGCATCCGGGTTGGCGAGCAGGTTTCCCGACCAGGCGGGGTGGTGGGGCTGGCCCCAGTTCGAGGCGGTGACCACGTACCCGGCCGGGTGTTCGGCGTAGATCAGCGGCACGGTACGCGGCTGCCCGGTGCGGGCGCCGGTGGTGGTGAGCAGCAGTGGCGGAAGGCCGTGCCGACCGATGACGCTCCACCGCCCGCCGGTGGCCTGCTGGATCGCACGGTCGGCACCGACCAGGCGACGGCCCAGCACGGCGAACCACCGGTGGTGACCAAGCCGCCGCAGCAGGTCGGTATAGGCGCCCATCCGTCCAGTCTGACAGCCGGTCCGCGTCAGGACCAGGATCCGGCTCCGCATGGAATGGCCGGCTCGGTCGTGCCTCCCGACTTGGCACCTGACAAGGACCAGACGGGTCCGTCACAGCTCGGGGTGCAGGCCCCGTACCACGGCCGCGGCGGTGTCATCGAGTTGCTCGCGGCCTGGCTTCCCGGACCGGTACCGCAGTGCGAACCCGTCGCCGACCCAACGCGGTATCACGTGCAGGTGCGCGTGGAAGACCTCCTGGAAGGCCGCCGCCCCGTCTGCCAGGAACAGGTTCACCCCGTCGCACCGCAACCCCGACCGGCGCAGCGCACCGGCCAACCGCTGTGCCACCTTGAACACCCGGGCGCCGTCCCGCTCGTCCAGGTCGGCCAGGTAGGTGGCGTGTCGACGCGGGATCACCAGCAGGTGCCCCGGCGTGATCGGCGCGATGTCACAGAAGGCCAGTACGTCGGCGTCGCTGTACACCACGCTCGCCGGAGCGGCGCCAGCCACGATCCGGCAGAACACACATCCACCCTCAGCCATCCGCCGCACCGTAACACCGCGCCGCGACCTGACCGGCAATCTGGCCCGCGATCTGGCAGACCCGATGACCACACTGTCCCGGAGGCGGCCGCACGTTCCTAGTGGGCAGGTCCCGGGTCGGGCCAGAACTGAGCCAGTGCTCCCTGTTGGAGGGGGCCCGGGTCCACGGCCATGTCCCCGGCGAAGGGTTGGCCGAGCACGACGGTCAGCAGCAGACCCAGGGCGATCAGGCCGGTGGAGATCGCCACGAACGACGAGTGCGCCAGTCGGCTGCGGTGACCGAACAGGTAGGTGAGTGGGACGAACACGATCGCGCCGCCGACCAGCAGGATTTCCAGCAATGTCAGCGGTCCGTCGCTGCCGACATCGAGCCGGTCGCGTCGCTGGGTGGCGGTCTGGGTCAGACTGGCGACCGCATCACCGTAGAACGCCGACTCGGTCTCGTTCCTCGGGGTGTAACCGACGATCGAAACACGCAGTTGATCCAGCGCGGCGGTGGCCCGCGGGGCCGGGCCGCGGCCCGCACGCATGGCGGACCACTCGTCTGCGGACACCGCATGCACATATCTGTCCACAGAGGACGTTATCGCGTCGCGGTTGGCGGGTGGCAGGGCCTGTGCGTCGAACACGATCTGGCTGAGCGCGGTGGCTTCGGCGGACACGGTGTCCTGGGCCTGGACCCGGTCGTCCCACAGAATGAAGATCACGAAGGCGAGCAGCACTCCGTAGATGGCGGCGAACACGCCGAGCAGCACACCCACCAGTTCGTTGTGTTCACCTTCCACGATGCCGGGGAACCTGCGCCGGACCGCCAGACAGCCCAGCACGGCGAGGATGGCGAATCCACCCACCGTGCCTGCCGTCAGCGACCACACGGAGAAGTGGTTGAGCAACCAGATGATCACGGTGTCCGCCATTCTGGAGGTGAGGGGCGGTTACGGGTCTGTGGTGTGGCCGGTCAGGTCGGACGTCCGCCCCGGCGGCGACGGGCCATGGCCATTGCCGCGCCGGCCGCGATCGGGGCGGCAAGGAACATCGGAATCGCGACCAGGGCGATGTTGCGGCGCCGTGGCACGTGCACCGGTGTGGCCGGGCCGAGCGCGACCGGTGTCGGGCTTACCGGTTCGGTCCGAACCGGAGTTCGCGGCGGCGGTGGGGTCACCCGAGTCGGTGCGGGAGGCACCGTCGGCGCGGGAGGCGGTAACGCAGGCGCGGGAACCGGGGCGCTAGGCGGACTGTTGGACGGCGCCGGCCTGGTGGGTGTCGGTGTGTCGGACGGAGACGGCGCCGGTTCACTCGTGGGCGCGACAGTGGGCGGGGGAGCCGGACTGGGCGGTGGGGCTGGCTGCGGCGGAGGGTGCTTCGGGCAGTCGCCCAGCCGGATGAGCCCGCGACCCAGTCGCAGACAGATGTGCACCGGTCCGATGGTCAACTCTATTCGCGCACTGGTTGGTTGCGTGTCGGTGGCCCCTGGTTTCGGTGCCGGTAATGGCGTTGGGTACGACGGTGATAACGCCGACGCGTTGGCCGCGAAGGCCATACCCAGCACTACCGAGGAGGCCAGCACGGCGCCGACCACCAGTACCGACACAGGCCGGCATATCAGGCGGTGCGGGCAGGGCGTACTCAAGCGTCGCCTCCCGGGTCCACGGGGATTCGAACCAGATGCGCCGGATCACGTTAACCGTTGCGGACACCCGACGCCGTCCCCCGAATGAGTTAATCCGTCAACGCCCAGCGTCACACGGTGCATGCGGCTCACCAACGACCGAGGGTCCTCGCGATGAAGGTCGCTTCCAACGCCCAGACCGTCCCGGGGACACTGGTGCGATCTGTTCGGTGGAACCCCAGTCGCTGATGACTTCGGTGAGGACCGTGATGAGAAATATCATCCTGTTTATGTCAGTATCCCTTGATGGTTTTTTCGAGGGGCCGGACCGCGAGATCGACTGGCACCTGGTCGACGACGAGTTGCACAGCCACTTCAACGAGCAGCTCAGGTCGGTGGGCGCTTTCTTGGAAGGACGCGTCACCTATGAGCTGATGGCCGGGTTCTGGCCAACCGCCGACTCTGACCCCTCAAGCACCCCACCCATGGTGGAGTTCGCCGGTATCTGGCGGGACATGCCCAAGATCGTGTTCTCCCGAACCCTGGAGCGGGCCGACTGGAACGCCACTATCAGGCGAGACGTCGTTGTCGAGGACATCATGGCGCTCAAGGCGCAGCCGGGCGGAGATCTGGCGCTCGGTGGTGCCGACCTCGCCGCGACCTTCAGGCGGCTCGATCTGATCGACGAGTACCGCATCTACGTCCATCCGGTCCTCATCGGACGGGGCA
>DATCXL010000016.1:0-4296 GCA_036565825.1 Mycobacteriales bacterium | reverse complement strand
AGCCGAGGGCGATGGCTCGTGCGGCGATGGTGCCGTCTGGGCCGATCTGGTGGCTGAGTCGCTGGTACAGGGCGGTGATCCGCTGGGTGGTGGCCGGGTCTGGGGTGGTGATGCCGGCGAGGGTGGGTACGACGTCCATGTGGAGCTGGCCGGCGAGGAACCGGGGGTGCCAGCCGCGGGCGACGAGGGCGCGCAACTGGCGGACGGGTTCGGGGACCTGTGCGGTCCGAATGGCGGCGGGGGCGGTCACTGACCCGTCTCCGACTGTTGGATGTAGGCGACGGCTTGGCGCATGGAGACGTCCTGCCACCTACCGTCGCGGCGGACCAGTGCCGTACCGCAGCGGAACCGCGGGCGCGGCGTGTCCGGTGGTGCGTCGGCGAGGAATGAGGCCGAGACCATGTGCGTGACTTCCTGCCGGATGTCGCGGGGCAGGTATCTGGCGTCGAGGTTCACGATCTCCCGGATGACCTGGCCGAACTCGAACTGGTCGGTGATCGACCAGGTGCACCGCCAGCCGGCTTCCTGTGCCGCGGCGCGCAGGTCACCGAATTGGTGTGGGAGTCGGGCGAGTATGGCGTCGTGCTCTGGCTGGTTCACCTCGTCACCTCCTTGTGGACGTTGGGGTGCCGCCCGGGTCAGGGGGCGGCGTGGTGGTCAGGCGGTGAAGTCGAGTGGGGTGTCACCGAGCCGGCGGATCGCCAGGTCGTGGTACTCGGCGCGCAGGTCGATACCGACGTATCGGCGGCCGGTCTGTCGGGCGACCATGCCGGTCGTGCCGCTGCCGCTGAACGGGTCGAGGACGGTCCCGCCCGGACGGCAGCCGGCGAGGATGCAGCGGCGAGCCAGTTCGGGTGGCATGACTGCGAAGTGCGCCTCGGGGTACGGCTGGGCGGAGATCGACCACACGTCCCGTGCGTTCCGCCCGCTGCGGCCCGGACGGGAGTGGATGCCGATGTTGTTGACGTTGCCGGGTTGGCCGGTCGATGCGGCGCGGCCGGTGTGCGCCTGGTACTCGCGGGCGTACCGCCGGTTGTGCGCTTCCTGCCGGGGG
This sequence comes from Mycobacteriales bacterium, assembly GCA_036565825.1. Classification (GTDB taxonomy): domain Bacteria; phylum Actinomycetota; class Actinomycetes; order Mycobacteriales; family DASULA01; genus DASULA01. The sequence goes on along the minus strand of DATCXL010000016.1, from coordinate 3,242 downwards.
TCGCTGTCCTCTCGGATCGCGTCGGCGTCGTACCAGTACCGGGGCGATCTGGTGAGCAGGAAGACGGTCTCGTGTGCGCGGGTAGGTCGGTCGGTCACCGACTCGGGCATGAAGTTCCGCTTCGCCCAGATGATCTCCGAGCGAAGAATCCAGCCGTCGTCCTGGAGTCCGAACGCGACCCGCCACGGGATGCCGAGCAAGTTCTTCGGCGGTACGGATCGCGTGCCGGGGCGCCCCTCAGCGGTGAACGTGCGCCCCGTCCGCTGGCCGCGGCCCTGCCGCCCCGCACTGCCGGGCGGGTAGGCGTAGGAGTCGCCGATGTTGAGCCACAGCGTGCCGTCGGGGCGGAGCACACGGCGAACCTCCGCGAACACCTCGACCATCCGGGCCACGTACTCGGCCGGCGTCGCCTCCAGCCCGTACTGGCCGGAGTGTCCGTAGTCCCGCAGCCCGTAGTAGGGCGGGCTGGTGACCACACAGTCCACGGAGGCCTCCGGCAGGCCGCGCATCACCTCGATGGTGTCGCCGACATGCAAGGTGACGTCGTGGTCGACGTGGTACACGGTCACCGGATGTCCTCTCAGTCGGGTCGGCTGGTGTGGGTGGGGGGTCAGTCGTCGCCGAGGTCCCACGGGTCGGGCATGCGCTCCCACCCCCACGAGGACATGCCGGGGGCCATGCGGCGGACCCGGTACCGGCCGGGGCGCAGCACGGCGGCGGGCATGCGGCCGATGTAGGCGGCCAGGTCGCAGGTCAGGTCGGCGTTGCCCAGGCGTTCGGCCAGCGGGTGACGGATGGCGTGCTGGCCGTCGCCGCCGAAGGTGACGAGGTGCCCGGTCTCGTCGTCGGCGAGCAGGTCGGAGGCGGCGGTGGGGTTCTCGCACTGCTGGTTGGAGCAGGTGATGAGGCAGGCGGCGCCGAGGACGAGGGTCTGTCCGCATCCCATGGGGCACCATCCGTCGATGGTGGGCATGGTCGCGGCGTCGGGCAGGGTGGTGTCGGTCATGTCGCTGGTCTCCTGTGTGGATGGTGGTGTGGGCGACCGCGCGGGGTCAGGGCGCGGGCGGGGTGGGTCAGGGGGCGGGTTGTCCGGTGAGGACGGCCATCGCGCCCACGGCGAGGGCGAGGGTGATGGCGACCAGGCAGGCCCAGGCGCGCTGGTCCCACGTCCACGGGTCGGGCGTGCGCTCAGGCATCGGCGGTGTCTCCTGTCAGGTTGTCGGGCCAGGCCACCCGGGCCAGTGCGGCCCGGTGGGTGGCGGGCATGGGGGCCAGCGGGTGATCGAGCCAGTCCAGGCCCATCGAGGCGAGCACGCAGGCGTCGGCCTCGTTGTTGTTGGTGATCTCGCAGCCGGGCCAGCGGCGCGCGGCGGCCAACAGGACCTCGTCCTTGCCGGCACCGGCCCGCCCGGTCGCGTACAAGGCGCGGATGTTCGGCGGGACCACAGCCACCGGCACACCGTCACCGACCAAGCGGCCCACGATCCGCCACCACAGCCCGGCCCGATCCCACATGTGACCGGTCTTCCGCGACAGCGCCGGCCCCTCGACGACGACGAGGTGCGCGCCGGTCGTGTACTCCAGCACGGCGGAGGTGATGTGTCCGATCCGTGAGGCCCGGTCGACGAGGGTGGCGTCGGTCCGACCGGTGGTGGCGATCGTGGCCGCCCACTGGCCGTTGCTGATGCCGGTGCCGGTGAGGGACGGGTCCAGGCCGATCACCCGTGGGGTCATCGGGTCACCGCCTTGCGTGCTCTGGCGCGGTGGTGGGTGCGGCGTGTGACGGTCGCCCCGGCCAGCCATCCGGTGAGGATCAGTGCGGCGGCGGTGAGGATTCGGGCGGTCACGGCGCCACCGGCTTCCCGTCACGGGCCACCAGGGTCAGCGGACCGTATGCGTCCAGCAGTTCGTCGGTGCTGTATGCCCGCTCCGCTCCAATCTCGGCGGGGCACCACGACGAGGTGCGGTACTGCCACGCGAAACCGGCGAAGTCGAGTACCACGTCGCCGTCCTGCGGCACGAGGGCGGTCACTGGTCGCGTCCGATCAACCGGCGACCCTCGGCACGCCACTGCGCCTCACGGCGACGGTCGGCCAACAGGCCGGCCCACATGCCGGTGTCCCGTTCGGACTCCCGCTCCGGGGCCGGCTCCGCCGGCGGCAGTTCGGCCAGAAATCGGCGGCCCCGCCGCGCCTGCCGGGTCACCCGCACGGCCACGACACCCAGGCCGGCCACGATCCACGCCAGGGCGGTCACTGGGCACTCTCCCGGGCCACCGCGGCGGCGTGCTCGGCGATCTCCTCCGGCGTCGGCTCACCCGGCACGGGCGCGGTGGTCGTGACCGTCCTGGCCGGACCGGTGATCTCCTCGGCGGTCACCGTCGGCGTCGGGAACTCCTGCTCCCTGGTCACCTCGCCCCGACAGATCGACTGGTACACCACGGCCAGTTGACCCATGTCGTGCGCGTTCCACTTCCGCGACGGGCGGCCCAACTTCCGGGCGATGTCGTCCTCGGTGACACCGAGTTCCTCGAACAGCGCCAGGGCGTCCGCGATCCGCTGGGGTAGCGGCTTACCGCCACCGTCCTCAACGGTCTTGGCGCACAGGTCCTTGGCTTCCTCCACGTACCAGGGGGGAAGGATGCCGAAGATGCACTCGCGGACCCTGCGCGCTCCGGCGTTGGCGTTGTTCTCGTACACGTCCCGCATGTCGACGAGCCGCTCCGGCCCGGTCCGCTTGTCCCGCATGTGCGGTACGATGAAGATCGTCGCGGCGCGCGCGTTGGTCTCCAGGTCCCAGGCGAACGCCTGCATCTCGGACTGGCCGTGGGCGTCGTCGCGGGCCAGCTCGGACACGCCGTACTGGATGTTCCCCCAACACCGGGCCAGTTCGCGGGCGAGGTACACCGACGGTCCGGACACTGTGGACCCGGCGCGTGGGAACCGGAAGAACGCCCGCTCGGCCAGGGCGCGCATCTGGCACGACTGCCGCATCGCCCGCTGGGCAGCCTGGATGTCTCGCGGGCACTCGCGCGCGACGATGATCGCGGCCTGGACCTCGGCGACGGCGCGGGACTGTTCGATGGCGGTGGCCTGCCCGACCCGGGCGGCGTGCGGCAGTGCGATGGATTCGCTCATCAGTTCCTCGTCTCGTGTTCCCGCTCGGCCCATGGGGGCAGGGCGAGGCTGATCACGCCGTCGGCGTAGCCGGGCCAGTGGCCCGTGGTCACGCAGCGGCGGTAG
>DATCXL010000015.1:0-3540 GCA_036565825.1 Mycobacteriales bacterium | reverse complement strand
CCGCCGAGAGTCGCGTCGAACACCACCCGGCCGTTGCCGGCGAACTCGGTGACGGCCCCGGCCTGACCCCACCCGACGAAGACGTGCCCGTCGGGTAACACCTGCACGTTGCCCTGACTGGCGGCCAGCCGTCCCTGTGGGGCGGGGTAGGCGCGCACCAGGGTGGCCCGCATCGACGCGGTGTCCAGCCGCAGCCGCAGGGCGCGGGAGACCGGTTCGGCGTGTGGATCCGACCCGTCGCTGCCGTTGTCGAACATGGTGACCGTCCCGTCTGGTTGCGCCTGGGCGTCGTGTTGCCAGCGGAACCGGGTGCCCGGGCCCATGTCGAAGTCGCTGTTCCTGCCACCCAGCCGCCAGCGCACCGACCCGTCCTGCCGACTGACGTCGTAGACGGCGTGGGTGTGTCGGGAGGAGACGAGCAGGGTGCCGTCAGGGCCGGGTGCCACCGAATTTATGTGGAAGTAATCATATGGTTTGTCCGATGTGCCACTGGTGCCCAGCGACTGCTGGGACTCGGACAGCGGGACATGGTCGAGGCTGTGCCACTCGAACAGCACCCGCCCGGTGGCGACGTCGATCTCCTGGGCCACGCCGTCGATCACCCTGCCGTCCTTCGGGCCGCCCAGCGCGGACAGGTCCCGTGGTTCGACCTGGTACGCGGTGATCAGCGCGGTGCCGGCCGGGGTGAGGCGAAACTCGTGCAGGTCACCCTGCTGGCCGTTGCCCGCCCGCACCCGGGCGACCTCCTGGTACGAGGTGTCCATGAGTACGTAGCTGCCCTGCCCGTGGCCGGTCTTCGACGTGCCCTCCCACCAGGTGAGTACCGGTGCCCCCCGGTACTGCTGCACCCGGAGGTCGGTGACCTCACCTGGGCGGTGCGGATCGAACCAGACGACCCCGCCGGTGTTGTCGACGATCATCGGACCGGACTGTCCACCGGTGTTCTTGGGCGCCAACAGAATGTAACCGGATTCGGTGTTCTGAGCCGGCGTGGTGACCGTCACAGCGGGTGGACTCAGGTCCGGCCGGGAGGCAAAATGGTCATAGCCGACTAAATGAACAACGGGTTGATCAGCTTTGGTTGAATCACCCATCAGTGCGACCATGCTCCCCAGCGCCAAGCTGACTAACAGGATCGAAGTGGGCGATCGGCGCAGGTAAGACAAAGAAGGCATGCGCTCCAGTTTTACCCGCCCAACCCCGGGCCGCGACCGGATCAACATCCGGATCAGGTAAGGAAGTGTTTGATCTGGTCGGACCAGGTCACGGTTTGGGTGTCACCGGGGTGGCTGCCCGGGTTTCATTATCATCGGACACCGCCCGGTCGACCGTAGACTGATCAGGAGCCTTCCCCGACCGCTGGAGTTGTTCTGGTGCCCACCGCCGAACGCGACGACAGACTGCGGGCCACCCTTGGCCTCGTCGCTCCCGGAACGGCTCTGCGCGACGGCCTGGAACGCATCCTCCGCGGGAACACCGGGGCGCTGGTGGTGCTCGGCTACGACAGGGTCGTCGAGGATCTGTGCACCGGTGGCTTCCCGCTGAACATTGAGTTCTCCGCGACCAGGCTGCGCGAACTCGCCAAGATGGACGGCGCGGTGGTGGTGACCACCGACTGCACCCGCATCGTGCGGGCGGGAGTCCACCTGATGCCCGACCCGAGCATCCCCTCGGAGGAGTCCGGCACCCGGCACCGCACCGCCGAACGGGTGTCCATCCAGACCCACTGCCCGGTCATCTCGGTGAGCCAGTCGATGCGGATCATCGGGCTCTACCTGGACGGTCGGCGGTTCGTGTTGGACAACTCCGCGGCGCTGCTGTCGCGGGCGAACCAGGCGCTGGCCACCCTGGAGCGTTACAAGCTGCGCCTCGACGAGGTGGCCGGCACCCTGTCCGCGCTGGAGATAGAGGACCTGGTGACGGTCCGCGACGTGATGAGCGTCAGCCAGCGACTGGAGATGGTCCGCCGGATCGCCGGCGAGATCGAACAGTACGTCGTCGAGTTGGGCACCGACGGACGGCTACTCTCGCTGCAGTTGGACGAGCTGATGGCCGGTGTGAACGACGAACGCGAACTGGTGGCACGGGACTATATGCCGCCGCACTCCGGTCGGCGGCCACGGCGGCTGGAGGACGCGCTGGCCGAGTTGGAGTCCCTGTCTGCCACCGAACTGCTCGACCTGACCCTGGTGGCCAGGGCGGTTGGGTTCTCGCCCACCCCGGAGATGCTGGAGAACTCGGTCAGCCCACGTGGGTACCGGCTTCTGGCGAAGGTGCCGCGGCTCCCCGCGGCCATCGTGGATCGACTGGTGGAGCACTTCGGTGGGTTGCAGAAGTTGCTGGCGGCCACCGTGGATGACCTACAGGCGGTCGACGGGGTGGGTGAGATGCGCGCCCGCACCGTGCGGGAGGGGCTGTCCCGACTGGCCGAGTCCAGCATCCTCGAACGTTACGTCTGAGCTGCGGACCTGAGCGGAAGGCGTGGACGGTGCCCGACCCGACAACCCGTGCCGCGTGCTGGTGCGGATACCGTCCGGTCAGCCGAAGGTGAACCTCGCCGGGTCGCTGTGCAGTGTCCCGATCCGCACCACCACCGAGTAGTCACCGGGAGCGGCCGGTGTGGGTGTGCCGGCGCAGTCAGGCTGCGAGGACTCCGCCGGCCAGGTGACCGAGAAGGTCAGGCTCTGTCCCACGCCGAGAACCCGTACGTCCTGGTCGCCACCGGGATCGCAGTCGTTACTCGACCACAGGTGGTGCTGCCCCGGCTCGGGGCCGGTGTAGACGAGTGCCTCCTGCTCGGCGGCGCCCACGTCACGGGCGCAGGCGGTGGTGGACGTGTTGGTCAGGGCCAGCCGGACAACCGGGTGGTCACCGACCTGGTACTCGGTCTGGTCGGTGTCCACCACCAGTCGCAGCGCCGAGTCCGGACAGGCTGGCGGGGCGTCGGACCCGGAAGCTGCCGTTCCGTTGTCTCCGGCGGGCACGTTCGTGTGGCCGGTATCGCCACCGGGCGCCGCGGGCGGCCCGCCGGTACCGGGGCTGGGGGTGATGGTGCCGATCGGCGTGTGGGTCGGGGAGGCGTCGGTGCTGTGCGTCTTCGTGGCACCGGGTTTCTGGGTGGCCTGGCCGGACGCTCTGGCCTGGTCGGACGGATCACCGGCACCGACCCCGGCGAACAGCATCCGGACCAGCAGGAAGACGGCGACCAGCACGACGGCTACCAGGAGTCGCCGACGCCAGTAGACAGAAGGGGATAGCGGTCCCACCGGGCGGAACACGATCCGACGTTATCCCTACAACTGCCACTCTTTGTGGCGGCTCGCCGGGTCAGTCTCGACCGCGTGTACGGTTCGACCGCTCCACCAGGCTGTGGGGTGAGGATTCGGTCCATCTTCTGGTGAGGAGGCGGGGTGACCACCGCACTGGTCGACGCCACCCTGGCCTGGTATGCCGACAACGCCCGTGACCTGCCCTGGCGCCACCCGGACGCCTCGCCGTGGGCCGTGCTGGTCAGCGAACTGATGCTCCAGCAGACGCCGG
>DATCXL010000910.1:0-6531 GCA_036565825.1 Mycobacteriales bacterium | reverse complement strand
GGCCGCCCCGGGTCGGCGCCCAGCCAGGCCGTCGTCGAGTGCTCGACCGGCGCGGCGCAGTGGCCCGGATCGCCACAGCACGAGCACGACCAGGCCGGCCAGTACCAACAGGATCGCCAGCACCCCGGGGACGCCACCGGGTGCCACCCCGGCCGCCCGGTCCAACAGGTGGTCCAGCCAACCGGACACCCGGTCCAGTACCTGCCGCAGGATGCCCGGGTCGTCGGCGTGGTAGATGCTTCGTGAAATCTCCCGGTGTGCCGCGTCGCGGGCGCCCTCGCGGGTGACCAGACCGGTTGGGCTGGCCGGGCCTGTCGGGTTGGCGGGGTCGAGTAGCGGCAGCAGCAACGTGGGAATCACGCCACACCTCCCGGCGGTGGCGGGAGGGCGCCGGCCCGCGGACCGGCGACCCGGTCGGTGGTGCCGCGGTCACCCAGCGCCACCGCGATGTCGAGACCTTCCACCCGCATCCGACGATCCACGTACAGCAGAGCCAGCACCCCGGCATAGAACGGTTCGACCAGGGTGCCGGCCACGATCGCACCGAAGGCGACGATCGCCACCACGAAGCCGGGCAGTTGGCCGTCCGGATCGGCCCCGACCAGCAGTGCGATGACGGTGGCAACCAGGGCGAACGGTACCGCCACCAGCAGCTTCATGATGTTGCCCAACAGCACCGACAGCGCCCGGATGGCCCAGATCCGCCAGAACGACCGCCTGACCAGGCGCCAGGACCGCCGGACCGCCCGGAACGGGCCCAGGCCCTCCAGGACCAGAGCCGGAGTGGTCAGCGCCCAGCCACCCCACAGCAGCATCCCCGGCCCCACCAACAACACGAGCCCGAGGTAGGGCAGGGCCCCGGCGAGGACCGCGCCGACCATCAGCGCGCCGGTACGGGGTCGGACCCGCCGCCACACCTGGCCGGCCGTGCTGCGCCGACCGAGCACGTCCTCGGAGACCACCAGCACGATCATTCCAGTGAGCACCGCGCCGACGACGGCGGAGATGACATACCCGGCCAGGGTGCCGACACCGGGTGTGGCCAGGTCGTCACCGGTACCGCCGAAGACCACCGTGGGTAGTTCCCCGGTCAGCGCCTGGGCGGCCAGCGACAGCAGTTCCTGTCCGGTGACCAGCAGCGCGGACAGCCCGAGAGTGGTCCGAGGATTCCGGCGGATCGTGGCGAACGTGCCGTCGAGGATGTCGCCGAGCTCCAGCGGTCGCAGCGGCACACTCCCCGGCGTTACCACCGCGCCGGTCTGTCCGACTGCTCCACCCGGCCCGACCCCAACCGATCCGGTCCGGACCGATCCGAGCGGTCCGGGGGGTGGCGGGTACGGATCGGAGTCGACTGCTGACCGACCGTCCGACCTCTGGTCTGGAGCGGCCCAGGGGGTACCGCCAGCGGGCGCGAGCGAATGTCCCGCGCCCGGCAGGTCGGTCATCGTGTCACCTTTCGTCCCCTACGCCGGCCCATGGTGTCATGCTCCGTCCCCCACCATCTCCAGGAATCTGGCGAAGCCGTACCAGGTCGCCAGACCCGCGTTCTGGAGGCCGGCCCCGAGCACCGCCGTCGGGATGCGACCATGGAGTCATGGAGCCGTACACATGAGGGGGCGGGTACTGGTTGTCGACGATGACCTGGCGCTTGCCGAGATGCTGGGAATCGTGCTGCGGGGAGAGGGTTTTGATCCGTCCTTCGTCGGTGACGGTGGACGGGCGCTGGCCGCCTTCCGCGACGTCCGGCCCGACGTGGTACTGCTCGACCTGATGCTGCCGGGCCTGTCCGGTATCGACGTGTGCCGGGCCATCAGGGCCGAGTCCGGCGTACCGATAATCATGCTCACCGCCAAGAGCGACACCGTCGACGTCGTGCTCGGTCTGGAATGCGGCGCCGACGACTACGTGGTCAAGCCGTTCAAGCCCAAGGAACTCGTCGCCCGACTGCGCGCCCGACTGCGCCGCACCGAGGAGCCTCCGGCGGAGAGCCTGTCCATCGGCGACGTGTCCATCGACGTGCTCGGACACGTGGTCACCCGCGACGACATCCCCATCCCGCTCACTCCCCTGGAGTTCGACCTGTTGGTCGCGTTGGCCCGCAAGCCGCGCCAGGTGTTCACCCGTGAGGTCCTGCTGGAACAGGTGTGGGGGTACCGGCACGCGGCCGACACCCGTCTGGTCAACGTGCACGTCCAGCGACTGCGTTCCAAGGTCGAACGGGACCCCGAGCATCCCGAGATCGTGCTCACCGTGCGGGGTGTCGGATACAAGGCCGGCCCGCCGTGACCCACCGGGTGACCCGGACCCAGATCCGGCCGGCCGGACACGGGCACTGCTGGCGGCATCGCAGGGCCCGTCGGGCGGGTGCTGTGGGACGGTGAAGGGGTGTTCGTCAACACGCGGTTGAGTCGGGGCGCCGGCGGGACACCGCGTCGACGGATCGGCGATGCGCTCGAACGAGCCCGCCGGCGGATGCGTGCCGTGCCGGGGCAGGCCCGCCACCGTTGGCGTCGCTCGCTGCAACTGCGGGTCGCCACCACCACACTGCTCGCCTCGGGTGTGGTGGTACTGGTGGTCGGTGGGGCTCTGATCAACCAGGTGACCTCCGGGGTGTTGGACGCCAAGGTCAAGGCGGCCACCCAGGAGGCCGGCGGTGGTGTCACCTACGCCCGCGAACAGATCAGGTCGATCGACGACACCGACGTCGACGCCATGCGCTTCACGGTCAGCACCACCACCCAGTGGCTCGCCCTGCAGGGCGGCAGCCAGAGCAGCGACGTGGGCCTGTTCGACGTGGTCTTCCGATCCTCGTCCCAACCGACACTGAACCAGGTGTCTGACCCCCAGATCGACACCGACAGCATTCCACGAGACCTACAGACACTGGTGGAGAAGGGCAACCTCGCCTACGCCTACGGCAAGATCCGCCACCAGAACGGGTCCACCACCGACGGGCTCATCGTCGGTGGACCGGTGACCACCTCACGCGGTGAGACGCTGGGTCTCTACTACCTGTTCCATGTCAGCTCCGAGGCCAGGACGATCTCGCTCATCCAGCGAATCGTTCTGTCGTCGGGTATCGCGGTCATGCTGTTGGTGGTGGCCATCGCCGTGATCGTGACCAGCCAGGTGGTCCGGCCGGTGCGACTGGCCGCCAAGACCGCGTCCCGGTTCGCCGAGGGGCACCTGGAAGAACGCATGAAGGTGGCGGGCGAGGACGACCTGTCATTGCTGGCCTCCCGGTTCAACGAGATGGCCGACGGCCTGCAGCAACAGATCACCAGGCTGGAGGAACTGTCCCGTCTGCAACGGCGGTTCACCAGCGACGTCTCGCACGAGTTGCGAACCCCGCTGACCACGGTCCGGATGGCCGCCGACGTGTTGCACTCCTCTCGGGACGCCTTCTCGCCGGATGTGGCCCGTTCGGCCGAACTCCTGCATACCGAGTTGGACCGCTTCGAGACGTTGCTCGCTGACCTGTTGGAGATCAGCCGGTACGACGCCGGTGCGGCCGTGCTGGAATCCGAGTCGGTCGACCTGCGGGCGCTGGTCGACCGGGTCATCGCGGCCACCGCGGTGCTGGTGGCCAGGCACGGAAGCGAGATCGTGTTGCGGGTGCCCGCCACCCCCGTGCTGGCCGAGGTGGACTCCCGCCGGGTCGAAAGGGTGCTGCGCAACCTCATCGGCAACGCGGTGGAGCACGGCGAGGGGCTGCCCATCGAGATCATCCTGGCCGGTGACGATCACGCGGTGGCGATCGCGGTACGCGACCACGGCGTGGGACTACAGCCAGGAGAGGCCGCCATGGTGTTCAACCGGTTCTGGCGGGCTGACCCGTCCCGCAACCGGCGCACCGGCGGCACCGGGCTGGGTCTGTCGATCAGCCTGGAGGACGCCCGACTGCACGGAGGATGGCTGCACGCGTGGGGTCGCCCGGGCGGCGGCGCCCAGTTCCGCCTGACCCTGCCCAGATGCCAGGGTGAGATACTCGTCCGCTCGCCCCTGCCGTTGCAACCGAGGAACTCCGAGCCGTTCCTGCCCGGGCCCCACGATCGACTGGTCGAGAGCACATGAGATCCGTCGGCAACCGGCTGGCACGGGTGACGATCCTGACCATGGCGGTGGTGCTGGCGACCGGGTGCGCCGGGATACCGGGTAGCTCGCCGGCCCGGGTCGCCGATCCGATGCCGGCCAACGCGCAACTTCCCGAGCAGTTGACCAGGTCCTTCGCGGTGGTCAACCCCGAGCGTGGCGACACCCCGCGCGACACCGTCGCCAAGTTCATCACCGCGCAGGCCAACCCGGAACGTAGCCACGGGGTGGCCCGCCAGTTCCTGTCGCCGCGGGCGGTGGACTCCTGGGAGGACGGCGCGTCGGTCCGGGTCATCGACGCGGCGCCGTACGTCCGTTCGGCCTCCCCGAACAACGAGGTCGCGATAACCACGCACCAGGTCGGGACCGTGGCGGACGACGGTAGTTACAGCCCACAAGAAGAGGCCTACTCATACACGTTCCATCTGGTCCGGGTTGCCGGGGGATGGCGCATCGATAACCCGCCCGCCGGAGTGCTCGTCAGTGCCGCCGACTTCAAGAATGTCTATCGGCAGTACGACCTGTACTACCTGGACCAGGCCGAAAAACATGTCATCGGCGATCTGCGCTACTTCGCCTCGACGTCCACCTCGTCGTCCACGTCGATGGCGACCCTGTTCCTGCGGTTGTTGCAGCGGTCCCCGTCCACGGCCCTGGGCAGCGCCGTTCGATCCGAACTGGTGGGTGGTGTCCGCCTGGTCGGCAACGTGGCGCAGGACGACGACAAGGTGTTGCGGGTCTACTTCACCGGGCTCGGGGTCAAGAGTGCGCCGGCCCGTAACGCCGCCGTGGCCCAGATCGTGTGGACCCTCAGTCAACTCGCCAGTACCGGCGTGCAGGTCTTCGACGACGGGCAGCAGTTGGACCTGCCCGGCGTCTCCCAACCGACACAACAGAGCGACTGGCAGACCTTCGACCCCGACGCGCTGCCGGTCAACACCGGCGCCTACTACCTTCGTGACGGTGCTCTGTACACGATGGACGGTGCCAGGGCGCCGGGACCGGTCGGGCAGGGTGACTATGCGCTGTCGTCGATCGCGGTGTCGTTGACCAGCGACTCGAGTCCAGCCCAGCGGCTGGCCGGGGTGTCGCTGCGCTCGGGGCAGGCCAGCCTGTACGTGGGTCAGGTGGACGGTCCGCTGACGGTACGGCTGCACGCACGTACGCTCCTCGCCCCGACCTGGGACAACGTCTTCGACGAGGTCTGGACGGTACGTGACGGTCGGCTGGTGCGGGTGCCACGTCGAGGCCAGCCGGCGCCGGTGGACGCGCAGAGTCTGGACTCGCTCGGGCCGGTGCGGGTACTGCGGTTGTCACGTGACGGGACCCGGGTGGCGGTCGTGGCCGGCAGTCCGAGTCGGCTCTACATCGCGCGGGTGGCCAGGGACAACAGCAGGGTCGCGGTGGAGAACCCGGTGAACGTGGCACCCTCGCTGCCTGACGTGGAAGATGTGTCGTGGGCGTCGGCGACGACCCTGCTGGTACTGGCCCGCGGCGAGGGTGACGACCGGATGCTGCGCAATGTCAGCGTGGACGGCGCGGTGATCGCAAACGAGACCAAGGTCGGTCTGCCCGGTCCGCCGGTGGCCGTGGCCGCGGCGCCCAACCTTCCCTCGATCGTGCGGTCGGACGGTTCGCTCTGGCAGCGGACCGGTGATCGTTGGACCAACCTGATCCGCGGCCGGACGGTCGAGGGCACCGCGCCCACCTACCCCGACTGAGCGGCTCCTCCAGGCCCTCGCCGGGTCGGAGCCCCGGCTCCGGAGCTCGCGGTACAAGGGGCCGGCGTGCTGTGTTGCACTCTGTGGGGGAACTTCGCTCCACCCGCCCTCCCCTCGGTGCTTTTGCCCGTGGTGCGGTCGGAAGGCGTCCTGGAACCGACTGTCCGAGCCGGGTTGTCCACAGGCCGTGGATCTGTGCACAGTCGGGTGGCCGGCCCTGGCGTGCGGTGGTGGCGGTGGGCAGGCTGGTCGGCATGAGGGCGACTCTGCTGGATCTGCTGTTACCCGGGGCCTGTGTCGGGTGCGGGACGCCGGGCGACTGGTTGTGTGGACGATGCGCGGCGCCGCTGGCCAGACCGCACCGGCACACCCCCTGGCCGGTGCCACCGGATCTGCCGGTGCTGTGGACCGCCGGATCGTACGTTGGCGCCGCGCGGGCGGCCGTGCTGGCCTACAAGGAGAAGGGTCGGCGTGACCTGGCCACCGTGCTCGGCGTGGCACTGGGGCGCGCTGTCGGGCAGGCCGCCGGTTGGTCGGGGGAACTGTGGCGGGTCCCGGTGCCGTCCCGCCGTTCGGCGGCCAGGGCCAGGGGCGGTGACCATGTGCGTCGGCTTGCCCGGGTGGCGGTCGGCCAGCTGTGCCGACGCGGTGTCCGGGCCGAGGTCTGTCCGGTGTTGTGGGTGGCCGGTCGGCCGCGGGACTCGGCCGGGCTCGGCGC
>DATCXL010000903.1:0-2302 GCA_036565825.1 Mycobacteriales bacterium | reverse complement strand
CCACTGCGTTCTGTGCCTCGGTCGTCGCGGTCGAGGCGGAACTGCCGCCACCGGTGCCGGTGCCAGACCGGCCGGGGTCGGGGCCTGCCACCGTGGGCACCGGTTCGGCCGCCTTCGCCTGCGCCGCGGCGAGTTGGGCCTGGGCGACGGTGAGTTGCTGTTGTTGTTGACTGTCGTCGAGTTGGGCGAGCACCTGACCGGAGTGCACCTGCTGACCAGGGCGGACCGACACGGTGCGCACCACCTGTTGACCCGAAGCGACCGAGACAGCGCCCCCGGAACCGCCACCACCCCCGCCGCTGCCGGTCGAACCGGCGGAGAAGGCGAGGCTCAGCAGGTGTGCCGGCGCCACGTTGCCGGTGGCGTCGACCCGGTCGGCGACCGTCTGCCTGCTGACCCGGGTACTCAGGAAGTGGGTCGCCTGTGATGCATCCCCATTCTGGTGCAACACGAGCACCGTGACGGGGGCGGCGAGCACAACAACCACAGCGAGGAGGAACCAACGTCGCATATATGTAGAGGTACGGCCTTTACCTGAAAGGAACCTGAACCGAAGGTTCGAGTCTGATCAAGGCGCCGAAACCGCTTGGCGCTGTTTCATGCTATTACTCCAGGAATCCGGCATACTGCGCGTCATGCGCGTGCTGACCGAGGTCCCGGTACCGCTGTCGGTGCGCGACCTCACCCACGCCGATCTACCCCGCTGTGACTGGGCCGGGGTACCACCGCACCTCGACTACGTCGCCACCGCCCTTGACCGCGCCCGTGCCGGCGAGGTCGACTACCTCGCCGTGTGCGGACCGGCCGACCTGCCGGTGGGGATCGGCGGGGTCGACTACACCGTGCGCCCGGTCGCCGGGACGCTGTGGCAACTGGTGGTACATCCGGCGCTGCGCTCGTGCGGAATCGGCACCCTGCTGATCGGCGCGGCCGAGCAACGCATTCGAACCCGCGGTCTGCACCGTGCCGAACTGGCGGTGGAACAGAGCAATCCCAGGGCACGGGCCCTCTACCAGCGGCTCGGCTACGTGGCTCGCGGTACGGCTCTGCACTCCTGGAACATCGCCAACCCGGATGGATCTCTGGCCCGCTACCAGACCCGGTGCATCCAGATGAGCAAGGACCTGTGATCCTTCGATCGCCTGACCCAGACGGAATCGCCTGCCGCACCCACCGGGCCGATGCACCGGTCAGGCCCGCACGTACGCGCCTGCCCTGCGCATGGTCCGGGCGAAGATGCGGTAACCGCAGAACGTCTGCCCGCACCGACACGGTGTGATGTCCTCGGCCCGCTCAGCCGAGGGGCTTCCGTCGAACACCGCGGTCGGGTGCCACTCGGCCACGAACGACGCCACCGAGCGCACCACCCCGACCGGCACCTGGCACACGCACACCCGCCCGCACACACATTCGGTGGTCGCGGACTGCTCACCGGCCGGCGCCGTCCGTCGGTCAGGTGACGGCGGCGCGGCCGGCGCGGCCGGCCAGGTCCACCCGGTCCACTCCGGAGCGCGCTGCCCCGCGGTTCGCCCGTCCGCTCGGTTGTCAGGACGGCCGTCAGGACGGCCGTCGGGGCGGCCGACCAGGGTCTCGTGTCCGGTGCTCGACCGCCAGTGGGAACGCGACGAGTCACCGAACACGACACCCTCCCCCGGTCATCCCCACAGACCTCACGATCGAGCCGGCCGGGACCGGTCTGACGGTCCAACGTTGCACCGGTGGACGCTGCACGCGCATCGGCGGTCCTCTCCTGGGGTACCACACCCCGTCCTGGCCGTAGCGCCACCCGACCCGGGCCTCGGGACCGCGGCGGGTGACGCGCGACGATCCAACTAACCGCGCAGCGGAGGACCACAACGCACTCCATGCGTGGCCCGCATATCCCGGCGGGCGATATTCGGCGCCTGGTGCTGGCACGGACGACACCCGGCGTCGCCGGCCGGCCGAGATGGCTGATTCCAGGCCCTCGCCAGGGCAGAGTCCTGGCCCCGGGGTCCCGCCGCAGGCGGCATGGTGCTCTGTTGCCCTCTGCGGGGGGAGCTTCGCTCCACCCCGCACCCCCAACCCCCACACAACGGCGTGGTCAGCATGGTCAGTTGGTCGTGCCCCGCGCCTCCCAAAGTCCCTGGCCCACAGGGGCGATCGGCAGACAGCTTGGAATCAACCGTCCAGCCGTGCTGGCGGCAGGGTTTGACCGGTTGGCTCCGGGTAGATCGGCGGAGTGGGTGTGGAGGGACCCGGGTGACCAACGGTGACCAACGGCGGGACCCGCATCCGGATGACCCACAGTGTTCGACGGCCG
>DATCXL010000894.1:0-3330 GCA_036565825.1 Mycobacteriales bacterium | reverse complement strand
CCCGCGTCCGGTTGAGCCACCGAAGGCCCACTCCGCCGAGATCTGGTCGGCTCCCTCGGCCACCACCGGGATGTCGGAGGGCCCGCGCCCGCGCAGTCCCCAGGTCAACGCCGGTGTCAGCGCAGGGGTCAGCGCTGGCGGTGGCGTTGGTGACAGCGACGCCATCCGGTCACCGCTCCTGTTCCCGGGCGACCGGGGCTGGCGCGGGTCAGCCGGCCGGCCTGGCCGGTCCACGCATCCTCGTTCAGCTCGATCGTCGACCACACGTATGTCCACGCAGGCTCCCAGTGATCGGTTGAATTCTGGTTAGACGCTGGTATGGGAGCGTCCCGTCGACGGCCCCGCCGGACCGCCCCCGGCCGCCTCTGGAGAGCCGCGAAAGGGCCAATTAGCAACACGGTGGGCGAATCGATTACCCGCGCCGCTTCCCCCACCACCGTTCGGCGCATCAGTACCGATTCACCACAGACATACCGGCGGTCAACCATGGGCTCGTAGCGTCTCCGTCGGCGCCGAGGAACGTCCCGTCGGCGGAGTAGTGGAAGGAGTACCGACATGTCGGAAGCGAAGAAGGAAGAGAACGAGGTCGAACCGGAGTCCCCCGAGGTGGTCGCGCACTCCGAAGAGGAGGGCGAGGAGACCCCCGGGTGGTGCATTGGCCACAGCGAGGTCGTGTAAAGCTCCACCGTTGAACCGTCGCGGATGGCGTATGCGGGGCTGGTCCCGAGCCGGTCAAGGTACGTATACCGCGGCGCGTTGACAGGAGAATCGCTCGGGCCTCCGGTCACACCGGTCGGAGGCCCGAGCGGTGCACGATGATGCCGCGACCCACAGGTTCATTTTCCCATTTCGACCGGCGGGTCATCTCAGCCATGTACTCAGGGAGAGGTGGGAGAATGGACACGGGTCGATCTGTACTGACCGCCCCACGCGAACGCATCATCAAAGGCGAGCGCGGATGGTGGTTCCTCGGCCCGGGCGGAATAGCCCGCCTGTCGGCCGGGCACCTGACCGAAGAGCACACCCTGCGGCCGAAGGCAGAACGGCACCTGCGTGACCAGGGCCTGTTCAGTGCGCCGACATACCGGAGCTACTCACTGACGGTGCTGACCAGTACCGCCTGCAACCTGGGGTGCGGGTACTGCTTCCAGAACACCGGGCAGGACACCAGTTCGGGAGCACGGCCACCTCGGATCAGGAACAGAAGGTTGACCTCGGACACGATCGAGGCGATCCTCGCCTTCACGAGACGGCAGATGGCGCAGGAGGGCCTCGACCGGCTCGCGGTCATGCTTTTTGGTGGTGAACCGCTCCTCAATCCGCGCGGATGCGTGGAACTGCTGAGCCGGGCCGCCGACCTCGGCCTCGCCTCGGCCAGCATGACCTCGAACGCAACGCTGCTCACGCCTCCTCTGGCGAAACAGTTGTCCGACCTTGGACTTCGGCACGTGCAGGTCACCTTCGACGGTGACGCTGCCGTACACGACCAGATCCGGGTCAGCCGTTCGGGGGCTGGAACGTTCGACCTCATCGTCGACAACATCGCCCGGGTGTCGGACGTCGCACCGATCCGGTGGAATCTGCGGGTCAACGTCTCCCAGTACAACCACGGCTCGATAGACGGACTGGTCGAACGCCTCGCCAAGAGGCTGGACCCGGCCCGATGCACACTGTACTTCGCCCGGGTTGGAGATACCGGAGTCGGATATCGCAATGACCTGACCCACTCAGACCAGACCCTGACGAGTTTCTCACGCTGGCAACGCCGGGCCCTGGAACTCGGATTCTCGGTGCCCCGCCCGCGAGCCGATTTTCCGTGCCAGGCGTGCTCGTTCCGGGACGGCAGGTACGGCGCGGTGGTCAGCGCGGACGGCACGCTGTCGAGCTGCTGGGAGACCGCGGGGAAGCCCGGTTGGACGGTCGGCACCGTTGATACGGGTTACCTTCCGAGTGAGGTGACCGAGAGCCGCTGGACCTCCTGCGAGGAGTGCTATCAGTACGACGACGACATGTCCACCGTGTTGGCGTTTCGAGATGCGGTGGACGCCTCTCTGCTCGACTACCTGAGTCTGACCGGGCGGCTGTAGTCGCAGGAGCGGAGGCCACGATGGATTCATCTGGACTGTGGGGCAACGGGGCCTACACGCGGTACTGGGCGGGTAGGGCGGTATCGCAGTTCGGTTCGGCGCTTTCGATCATCGCCTTTCCGTTGTTGGTGCTGGCACTGGGTGGGTCGGCCACGCAGGCCGGGGCGGTGGCGTCGTGTTCGTTGGTCACCCACACGGTGTTACGACTGCCGGCCGGGCACGTGGCCGACCGGGTGAACCAGCGGACGCTGATGGTCAGCATGGACGTGGTCCGGTTCGTCGCGGTGGGCAGTATCCCGTTGGCCGCGGTGGCGGGGTGGCTGTCCTACCCGCAACTGTTGGTGGTGGCGTTCGTGGAGGGGGCGGCCACCGCGGCCTTCGGTCCGGCCTCGGCGGTGGCCTTCCGGGATCTGGTGAGCAAGGAACAGCTCACCGCCGCGCTCAGTCGCGGCCAGGCCACCATGGCGACGGTGTCGATGCTGGGCCCGGTGGCTGGTGGTGCCCTGTTCGGGGTGGACCGGGCCCTGCCGTTCACCGTTGACGCGGTGTCCTATCTGGCCTCCACGGTGTTGTTGCTGACCATCCCGAACTGGTCGGGCCGGCCCGAGAAGCGGGCTGGCAACGGGGATCGGCGGGTGATCGCGGGGGTGGCGTGGCTGTGGCATCAGCCCGTGGTCATGCGGGTGCTGCTGTTCTGCGGCCTGGTCAACCTGGTCGCGGCGGCGGCGGAGTTGGCGGTGCTGGTCGGGTTACGTCAGCACGGCGACTCCGGCGCGGTCGTCGGCATGGTGATGGCCTGCGCCGGGGTGGGCGGCATCGTGGGTTCCCTCATCACCGAGCGGATGATGCGGGCGCTGTCCGCGGTGGCGTTGTGCACGGTGACCGGGTTGACCTGGGCCGCTGGTTCGGCGCTGTTCACGTCGGTGGCCTCGGCGTGGGTGATCGGTGCGGCCCTGGTGGTGATGATGCTGTTCGCCCCGGCGGCCGGGGTGCTGCTCGGGCAGATCACGCTGGGAGAGGCGCCAGGAGACATCCTGGGCCGGGTCACCACGGCCGAGCAGACGGTGACGGTCAGCCTGGCCTCGGTCGGCCCGCTCCTGGTCGGCGCGAGCCTTCAGGGGTTCGGCACCGCGTCGACGTGGTCGATCCTGGCCGGTATCTGTGTGCTGTCCGTTCTGATCGTGCTGACACCGGTGCGGTCGGGCCGGGCCACCCCCGGCGCGTCGGATGCGTCGGATGCTCC
>DATCXL010000893.1:0-5303 GCA_036565825.1 Mycobacteriales bacterium | reverse complement strand
TGTAGGCGGCCAGGCCAGGCACCATCTGGTCCATGAACCACAGTTGTTCCTGTTGGTAGGACAGCGGTGCCGGCCCGGCGTCAGCGTTCCGGCGTACCAGCGGCGCTTCACCAGCCGGTGTCGCCGCACCGCCCCGGTCGTCCTGGTCGGCCTGCGACTGTTCCAGCCGTTGCCGCGCCTGGCGCAGTTTGGCCTCCAACAACTCGATCTCATCCTGCAGGGCAGCCTCGTCCCCGTCCCCGTGGTCGGACGTCGGCGGCTGTGCCGCGGCACGGCCGTGGTCCACCGCCGCCGCCAGATCGGCCACCACCGGGGAGGTGAAGAAGTCCCGCACGGCCAAGCCGACGCCAAGTTCCCCGCGGATACGGGCCACCACCCGTGCAGCCTGCAACGAGTTCCCGCCCAGGTCGAAGAAGTTGTCGGTGGCACCGACCCGGGGCAGCGCCAACACCTCACCGAACGCCTCAGCCACCTGCCGTTCGGCCGGGGTACGGGGCGCGACGTAGCTGACCACCTGGCGGGACAGATCCGGGGCCGGCAGCTTCCGGCGGTCCACCTTGCCGGTGGGTGACAGCGGGAACGACTCCACCGGCACGAACGCCGAGGGCACCATGTAGACCGGCAGGTGTTCGGCGACATGCTCCCGAAGGCCGCCGGTGTCCTTGGGCCCTATGACGTAGGCGACCAGCCGCGGCTCACCGGGGGTGTCCTCGCGCAGCGTGACCACAGACCGGTCCACCGCCGGATGCGAGTCGACGACCGCCTCGATCTCCGCCAGTTCGATCCGCATTCCCCGAAGCTGGACCTGGGTGTCGATGCGTCCGACGAACTGGATCTGCCCGTCGGCGGTCCAGTACCCCAGATCGCCGGTCCGGTACGCCCGCCCCGGCCCGAACGGGTCTGGCACGAACTTCTCCGCGGTCAGCCCGGGGCGGTTCAGATAGCCGCTGGCCAGACCCTCCCCGGCGGCCAGGATCTCCCCGGGCACCCCCACCGGGACCGGGTTGAACCAACGGTCCACCAGGTACACCCGGCGCCGTGCCATCGCCCGGCCGATCGGCGGCGAGGCGGTCCACACCCGGTGCTCACACGGGTAGTAGGTACAACCCACGGTGGCCTCGGTGGGACCGTAGGCGTTGAGGAACAACCGGTCACCGGTGTTCCACCGGTTCACCAGATCCCCGGAGAACCCCTCACCACCGACCAACATCCCACGCAGATCCGGGTACGGGCCGGCGTCGAGTAGTTCCACCATTGCCGGAGGGCCACCAAGGTAGGTCACCCGCTGCTCACGTAGCAGCGCCGACATGCCCTCCGAGGACAGGGTGGTCGCCCTCGGCACCAGCACCAACGCCGCCCCGCTGGTCAACGCCGCGAGGATCTCCCCCTCGGACAGGTCGAAGATCAGCGCCGTGTACTGCAACACCCGACTACCCGGTCCGAAACCGAACACCGTACGCAGGAAGTCGATGTAGCTGGCCACCGCGTGCTGGGCGATGACCGCGCCCTTGGGCCGCCCGGTGGTCCCCGAGGTGTAGAGCACGTAGGCCGGTGAGGCTGGGCTGGCCAACTCCGGGCACGGCTGGTTGGCCAGCGCCTCGGCATCGGGCCAGATCCGGTCCACCAGGACAACCTCACGCTCCAGGCCCGCCGGCAGCATTCCGGCCAGATCCGAACGGCTGAGCACCAACGCCGCCCCGGTGTCCTCCAGGGTGAACTCGGTCCGCGCGGACGGATCTTCCGGGTCCAGCGGGACGAACGCCGCGCCGGAGACGAGCACGCCCAGGATCGCCACGATGCTGTCGGGATCACGTTCGAGCCCGATCCCCACGATGTCACCGGGGCCGACACCGCGCGCACGCAGGTAGCGGGCGAGCAGTCCGGCGCGGCGGGCCAACTCGCCGTAGGTCATCGTGGTGCCCTGGTACACCAACGCGACCGCGTCGGGCGTGCGTTCGGCCTGCCTGGTGAACTGCACGTGCACCGGTTCGCGGGGATGGTCACGCACCGGCCCCTGCCACTCCACCAGCACCTGGTGACGTTCGGCGTCGGACAGCAACTCCACCTGCGACAGCCGGACCGACGGGTCGGCCACCACCGCGGCCAGGATCTGCTCGTAGTGACCGAGCATCCGTTCCATCCGGGCATGGTCGAACAGGTCGGTGGCGTACTCCACCGACATGAGCAGGCCGTCGGACTCCTCGAAGGTGTTGATGGCGATGTCGAACCGCGCGGTGCCCTGGTCAAGGCTGATGATCTCGGCGTCCAGACCTGGCAGGGCGAACCCGAAACCGCCCGGTTGAAGGTCCATCGCGACCTGGAACAGCGGGTTACGGGACATGTCCCGCGGTGGGTTGATCCGCTCGACGACCTGGTCGTAGGGGGCGGCCTGGTGGTCGAACGCGTCGACCGTCACCGCCCTGGTGCGGGCCAGCAACTCGGTGAAGGTCGGGTTACCCGACAGGTCGGTACGCAGCACCACCATGTTGGTGAAGAATCCGATCAGCGACTCCAGTTGCGGATGGTCCCGCCCCGCGCTGGCGGTACCCATCACGATGTCCTCCTGGCCGGTGTACCGGCACATCAGGAGCTTCATCGCCGCGGCCAACACCATGAACAGGGTGACGTCAGCCTCACGTGCCAACCCGCGCAGCCGGTCGGCCAGATCCACCGGTATCAGATGGGTGATCCCCGCGCCACGGTGTGACTGCTGCGGCGGGCGGGGACGGTCGGTGGGCAGGTCGACCACCGGCACGCCGGCCAGGGTGTCCTGCCAGTACCGCAGGTGTCGTTCCAGTTCGCCCTCGGCGGCCGAACGCTGCCAGGCGGAGAAGTCCGCGTACTGCACGGGAAGGTCGGGCAGCACCGGCTCGCGGCCTTCAACATCGGCCCGGTACAACTCGGCCAACTCGGCCACCATCAGCGACACCGACCATCCGTCGGTGCACAGGTGGGCCGCCGGCATGGCAAGAACGTGGTCCTGTGCGGCCAGCCGGAACAGCCGCATCCGGATCAGCGGCCCACGTTCCAGGTCGAAGGGCACCGCCGCGTCGGCGGCCACCTCGGCCAGCACCGTTGGCTCCCGTGACTCCACCGGCAGGTCGGTGCGGTCCTCGACGGACAGTTCGACCGGCCGGGCCGGGTTGACGACCTGGTAGGGAACGCCCTCGCGGGTGGTGAACACGGTCCGCAGCGCCTCGTGTCGGGCCACGATCGTTGACAGGGCGCGGGCCAACCGGTCGACCTCGAGCTGACCACGCAGCCGGAACGCGGTGGGCAGGTTGTAGGCGGCCGCACCCTGGTGGTCCCACTGGTCAACCAACCACAGCCGCTCCTGCAGGTACGACGCGCGCACCGGCGCACCGTCGGGCCGGGTGGGAATGCCACCGTCGCCGGTGCGCCCGGCGGCCCGCGCCGCCAGCTTCGCGACGAGTTTGGCCCGCTGCTCGGGGGTCAGCGTGGCCAGTTTGGCCGCCAGTTTGGCCGCAGGGTCAGTCATTTTCGGGAGCCTCCTCCAACAGTGCTTCAGCCAGCAGCGCGGAAAGGTCTTCGGATGCCGCCTGTTCCAGCACGGCGTCCTCCACCCGGCGGGCGACCGACTCGACGGTGGGGTTCGCGTAGAAGTCACGCATGGAGAAGGGAATCTGGTAGTGCACGCGGGTCCGGCTGAGCACCATGGCGGCCTGTAGGGAACTGCCGCCGAGCAGGAAGAAGTCGTCGTGCGCGCCGGCCGGGCCCAGATGCAGGACGTCGGCGAAGGTGTCGGCGACGAACTGTTCGGTCGAGGTCCGCGGAGGCGTGTGGTCGGTGGCCGCCACCGTGGTCGGTGGCGCCGGTAGGGCCGCCCGGTCGGCCTTGCCGGTGGGCGACAGTGGCATCTCGTCGAGCATGACGTAGGCCGCCGGAATCATGTATCCGGGCAGGTGGCCGGCCAGGTGTTCACGCAGTTCGGTGGGTTGCGGCGCCGGGCCGGTGGTGACCAGGTAGCCGACCAGTCGCTGGTCACCAGGGGTGTCCTCACGTAGTACCACCGCGGCCTGGGCCACCGCCGGATGGGTGGCCAGGATCGCCTCGATCTCCTCCAGTTCGATGCGCTGGCCGCGCAGCTTGATCTGGGTGTCGATGCGGCCGAGGAACTGGATCTGCCCGTCGGCGGTCCAGTACGCCAGGTCTCCGGTGTGGTATGCCCGCCCCTGCCCGAACGGGTTGGGGACGAACTTGTCGGCCGTCAGCCCCGGCCGGTTCAGGTACCCGCGGGCCAGACCCTCCCCGGCGGACAGGATCTCCCCGGGCACGCCCACCGGGACCGGGTTGAGCCACCGGTCCACCAGGTACACCTGCCGGTGTGGCATGGCCCGGCCGATCGGCGGCGAGGTGGTCCAGGTGTGGTGTTCACACGGGTGGTAGGTGCAGCCGATGGTCGCCTCGGTGGGACCGTAGGCGTTGAGGAACAACCGGTCGCCGGTGTTCCACCGGTTGACCAGGTCCCCGGAGAACGCCTCGCCACCGACCAACATCCCCCGCAGGTCCGGGTAGCCCTGCGGGTCCAGCAGCGCGATCATCGCCGGCGGGGCACCCATGTAGGTCACCCGTTCGTCGTGCAGCAACGCGGACAGGTCCTCCGGGGAGACCATCGTCTCCTCCGACAGCGACACGATGGTGGCGCCCCGGGACAGTCCGGTGAAGATCTCCCCCTCGGACAGGTCGAAGATCAGCGAGGAGAACTGCAACATCCGGTCGCCCGGGCCGAAGTCGAACACGTTGGACAGGAAATCCAGGTAGGTGGCCAGGGCGTGGTGTTCGATCACCACGCCCTTGGGTCGGCCGGTCGAACCAGACGTGTACAACACGTAACACGCCGAGTGCAGTGTCGCGGTCTCCGGCAACGGGTCGCCGGCGTGTGCGGCCAGATCGACGGTGTCCACACACACCGTCGCCCACCCACCGACCGGCATCCGACCGGCCAGTTCCGATGTGGACAGTACGACCGGTACTCCCGAGTCGGCCAGTACGAAACCCACCCGCTCGGCCGGGTGCGACAGGTCCACCGGCACGAACGCCGCACCGGCCCGTAACACACCCAGCAGGCACACCGGCACGTCCAGACCGCGCGGTACCGCGACTCCCACGATGTCGCCGTGTCCCACGCCGAGCCCGCGCAGGTGGCGGGCCAGCAACCCCGAACGGTGCTCCAGTTCGGCGTAGCTCAACGACCGGCCCTCGAAGGTGGCCGCGACCGCGTCTGGTGTGCGGCCCGCCTGCTCGGTCACCAGTCGGTGCACCAACTCCCGCCGGTAGGGCCG
>DATCXL010000119.1:0-2614 GCA_036565825.1 Mycobacteriales bacterium | reverse complement strand
GCATGACGGCCACAGCGTGGCGGACCAGCGCGGGGGCGGCCGCGCGGTTGCCGATCGCCCGGGCCACCAACCTGACCCGCACCCTGGTGGCATACCAGAACGCCGGTCTGACCGTCGTGGGGCTTACCGCCGACGGGGATGTGTCGCTGG
This sequence comes from Mycobacteriales bacterium, assembly GCA_036565825.1. Lineage (GTDB taxonomy): Bacteria > Actinomycetota > Actinomycetes > Mycobacteriales > DASULA01 > DASULA01. The sequence continues at coordinate 2,464 of DATCXL010000119.1, read as the reverse complement.
ACGATCTTGACGTCGCGACCGATCCGCTGGTGGTGGTGGTGGGTTCGGAGGGACGTGGACTGTCCCGCCTGGTCGGACAGACCTGCGACCTGCTGGTTTCCATCCCGATGAGTTCGGCCACCGAGTCGCTGAACGCGAGCGTGGCCGCCGCCGTGGCGTTGGCCGAGATCGCGCGCCGCCGACGTGCCCAACGCGCGCACTGATCCCCGCGTTTCGTCGGATCCTGAGCGACACTGCGGTCCTCACCGCCCGGGGGTGTCCCGGGTGTCGGATCGGAGGGGATGCGACATGCCAGAGCGCAGCGGATACGACGCGGGCGCGCCGAGTTGGGTCGACGTGACCGTGCCCGACCTGGAGGCGGGCAAGGCGTTCTACGGCGGGCTCTTCGGGTGGAACTTTCAGACCGGGCCCGAGGAGATGGGTCGATACACGACCTGTGAGGTCAATGGCTGGCGGGTGGCGGGGATGATGCCGCTGGCCCCCGACTCGCCGCAGCGGCCGATGTGGAGCGTCTACTTCAACACCGACGACGTCGACTCGACCGCCAACGCGGTCACCGCCGCCGGTGGCACCATCCTGATGGGACCCGATGACGTCCCCGGTGAGGGGCGGATGCTCTACGCCTCCGACCCCACTGGCGCCACCGTTGGGTTCTGGCAGCCCGAGCGGCATACCGGCGCCCAACTGGTGGCAGAACCGGGCACGATGGTGTGGCACCAGTTGGTGACTCGGGATCCGCTGCGGGCCGACGAGTTCTACCGCGCGCTGTTTCCCTACGACGTGCAGTCGTTGGACGGACAGGTCTCCGACGAGGCCGCCTATGCGATCGGCGGCTCGCGGGTGGTCAGCCGGATACGGCTGAGCGAGGAGTGGCCCAAGGACATGCCCCCGCACTGGATGACCTTCTTCGCGGTGTCCGACACCGACCGGGCCGCGGACCGGGCCCGGGAACTGGGCGGCAGTGTCGTCTACGGGCCTGCCGACACGCCCTACGGACGGATGGCATCGCTGGTGGACCCGTTCGGTGCGAGTTTCTCGATAATTGTTCCGTCGGGAGGTACCTGACCGGGCAGCGACGTGGCCGGCCGGCCCCGAGGGTCGGGGCCGGCCACGGACACCGCAGGCGGGCTTCGGCCCCCGGGGCCGGGCAGGGCGGTCGGTTCAGCCCAACCGGACGCCGGTCTCCGGATGGAAGACGTGCTCCTCGCCGGTCCGCACCGACATCCGAACGACATCGCCCATCCGTGGCGGGGTGCGTCCGTCGACCCGAATGACGAACTGTTCGCGGGCCTCGCCGATCTCACTTGTGCCGTAGATGTAGGCGTCTGCCCCAAGTTCCTCGACCAGGTCGACCCGGATCACCAGCCCGGAGTCGTCCTCGGCCAGGCGGAAGGACTCCGGCCGCACGCCGAGGGTGACCTCGGACAGGTCGGATTTGGCCGCCGCGTCGAGTATCGGCGCGGGCAGCGGCACGGACAGCCCACCGAGCCTGGCGCCGCCGTCGTGCAGTGGAACGGTCTTGAGGTTCATCGCGGGTGAGCCGATGAAACCGGCGACGAACGCGTTGGCCGGTTCGTCGTAGAGCCTGCGCGGGGTGTCGCACTGCTGGAGCAGGCCGTCCTTCAGTACCGCGACCCGGTGTCCCATGGTCATCGCCTCGACCTGGTCGTGGGTGACGTAGATCGTGGTGGTGCCCAGCCGGGCCTGCAACGCGGCGATGTTCGCGCGGGTCTCCACCCGCAACTTGGCGTCGAGGTTCGACAGTGGCTCGTCCATCAGGAAAACGGCCGGTTCGCGCACGATCGCCCGGCCCATCGCCACGCGCTGCCGTTGGCCGCCGGACAGTGCCTTGGGCTTGCGGTTCAGGTAGGGCTCCAGGTCGAGCATCCGGGCCGCCTCGCGGACCCGGCGGTCCCGCTCGGCCCGCGGCACCTTCTTGAGTTTCAACGCGAAGCCCATGTTCTCGGCGACGGTCATGTGTGGGTAGAGCGCGTAGTTCTGGAAGACCATTGCGATGTCCCGGTCCTTCGGGGGCCTGGTAGACACGTCCCGGCCGCCGATGCGTACCTCGCCGGCGTCGATGTCCTCCAGGCCGGCGAGCATCCGCAGTGCGGTGGACTTGCCCGAACCGGACGGACCGACCAGCACCATGAACTCCCCGTCGGGGATCTCCAGGCTCAGATCGCTCACCGCCGGGAGCGGGTTGCCCGGATAGATGCGGGACGCATTGACGTAGGCGACCTCGGCCATCTGGTGTCCTTTCAGGCCTCCTGCCCGGTACCACGTTGTCCGGACATGTTGAATGGTCGAAATCACGCTATCTGATTGTTCGCCGTTCGGCACCGATCCAGCGACCGGGTGATTGACGGTGGTGCGACGCCGATGATGCATGATGGCGGCATCGAGCCGATCCAGGCCCGAACCGTCATGAGCCACCGTCAGTCGCCTCAGCCGACCGTCAGCC
>DATCXL010000853.1:0-2133 GCA_036565825.1 Mycobacteriales bacterium | reverse complement strand
CCCGCGTGCGGCCTACCTGGAGCGCTACAACACCCAGCCCATGGTCGGGATCAAGTCCGACCACGAATGCCGGACCGGGCCAGACGGCCGGTGCAGGTGGGAGGCCGACGGTGACTGACCTCGCACCCACACCCGACGAGGATCTCGTGGAACGGGCCCGCGCACTGTTCCCGGGCAGCCCCCGTCACGGCTACCAGTCCGGGCCGATGCTCAGCTTCAAGGCCGACATCCCGTCCCCGGACGACGTCTTCCTCTGTGCCCCCGACGACGAACACCCGCAGGCCGCCACCGGCGACTTCGGTGTCGCCTGGCCATGCGACCAGTGCGGACACACCATCCCGTGGTCCGACGTCGTGTCGGGCGCGTCGATCCGCACCGCCGACGGACGCCTGTGCGTGGTCTGCACCCGGGGAGCCGACCGTGGGTAGCCCGACGGCCGACACGGCACCGACCACACCAGACACCCAGACAGGAGCAGCCTGGTGACCATCAGGCGAGTCAACCGCGGCCGATCACACTCCTACGTCGACGACACCGGAGCACGCGTCCCCGGCGTCACCACCATCATCGGCGACGGCATCCCCAAAAAGGCCCTCATCAACTGGGCCGCCAACTCCACCGCCGAATACGCGGTCGACCACTGGGCCGACCTCGGTGATCTGCCGCCCTCCGTACGGCTCAAGAAGCTGACCGGAGCCCGGTACGAAGACCGCGACACCGCAGCCAACAAGGGCACACGCGTACACGCCCTGGCCGAACGACTGGTCCGCGGCGAACGGGTCACCGTCCCCGACGAACTGGCCGGACACGTCGAGGCGTACGTGGCCTTCCTCGACGAGTTCGCCGTCGAACCGATCCTCGTCGAACGGGTGGTCTGGTCGCAGGCCCACGGGTACTGCGGCACGTTCGACCTCGTCGCGTCCCTACTGGACCCCGACGACCCCGAACCCGACCCGGCGCTGCGTGCCCGCAAGACGTGGCTGTTGGACTTGAAGACCAACCGGTCCGGGATCTTCGGTGAGACCGCGTTGCAGCTCGCCGCGTACCGGTACGCCGAGTTCTACATCGACGACTACGGCGACGAGATGGACATGCCCGAGGTGGAGTGCACCGGGGCGGTGCACGTCCGCGCCGACGGCTACGACCTGGTGCCCGTCGAGGCCGGGGAAGCCCAGCACCGCACGTTCCTGTACGCCCGGCAGATCGCCGAGTTCGTCGCCCACTCCCGCGAGTTGGTCGGCGAGCCGGTGGTCAGCCCCGCGTCCAGTGTGTACCGGCTCACCAAGGAGGAGCCGTGGTGATCGAGACGACCAGCCTCGCCCAGGCAATGGCCCTGGTGCAGACCAAGCTGCCGCGGATCGAGCGGGACAAGACCGCCGACGTGAAGACCGAGAAGACCCACTACAAGTACACCTACGCCGACCTCGCTCAGGTGACCGCGAAGCTGATGCCGATCCTGGGTGACCACGGCCTGTCGTTCATCGCCCGACCGACCCTGCACGAGGGCAAGCTGGTACTCGACTACCAGCTTCTGCACGTCAGCGGCGAGAGCCTGTCCGGCCAGTACCCGCTGCCATCGTCCGGTGGTCCACAGCAGATCGGATCGGCGATCACCTACGCCCGCCGGTACTGCCTGTGCTCTGTGACCGGTATCGCCCCGGAGGAAGACGACGACGGGGCAGCCGCGCAGGCCGAGCAGGCCGGGCAACGCGGCAGCGCCCAACGGACCACCCACGCACGGCCGGCGACCGGGCGAACCCGTCAGGCCCAGCGGTCAGGGGCACCACCGCTGCCCGGCGAGGAGGGCATCACCGTGGGCCAACAGCAGAAGCTTCACGCCCTGCTCCGTGACCTGGGGCTGACGACCCGCGAGGTTGGCCTGGCGGCTATCTCCGAGGTGCTCGGCGCCCCGGTGGAGTCCACCAAGGACCTGTCCAGTGAGGACGCGCGAAAGGTCATCGGCGACTTCGAGGCCCGCGTGGCCACGGTCCAGGGTGAGCCGACGCCGGAGGAGATTGCTGAGCACGTGGCGGCGATGGAGGCCGGCCAGTGACCGCCCTGGCGTGGATCGTCGCCGGCATCGGTGTCGTGGCGGTGCGGATGAGGCGGCAGTGGCGGAAGGCCAGCGTGTTC
>DATCXL010000835.1:0-3160 GCA_036565825.1 Mycobacteriales bacterium | reverse complement strand
CCACGCCCCACTTCTTCGCCAGGCGTCGCAGCCACAGATCCCCGAGCTTGCGCAGGAACTGCACCAGACCCCATCCGGCGGTCAACACGATCGCGATGATCGTCGCGTCGTGGCCGGCCGACGGGTCTATCAGGGACGGGTCGGGCATCACACGCCCCCTGGCGTACTGGTGGAGGGAACCAGCACTGACCGGTCATGCACTCACGTTCCCTGCTCGGGTGTCCGAATGCGGACGGTCAGCGGAGATGGGTAAAAGGCCAGCGGCAGTGGTCGCGTGTGTCATTATGCGAAACATCGGGGGCCAATCTGTGGGGTGGGGGAATGGTAAAGATCTTTTCTGCTGTCGCGGCTGTGGTGTTATGTCTGGTGGCGGCTGGTGGTGATGCAGCCGCGGATGGGGCCACGCATGCGGCTGTGACCCAGGCGACCGTCAAACCGGTGGACAACACGGTGATCACCTACGACACCCTGGGTGCGAGGATTGACGCTCACGACGGGACGGTGGTGCAGGACGGGGCCGGAACGGCCTACCTGTTCGGCACCTCGTACGGCTGCGGATTCACGCTCAACGTGGCGTCGCCCTACTGCGGGGTGCGGGTGTACCGGTCCACGGATTTGCAGACGTGGACGCCGGCCGGGGCGGTCGGCGGCATGCTCGCGTTCGACCCGTACGTGCCCGAGTGGCAGTCGCGGTGTGGTGGAAGCGAGTTCGGGTGCTTCCGTCCGCACGTCGCCCAGCGGCCAGACGGCACGTGGGTGATGTGGCTCAACGTGGCCCACTCCACATCTGGGTACGCCGTTCTCACCGCGCAGGCGCCAGGCGGGCCGTACACCGAGGTCGCCACCCCGCCCGTGCTGGCCATCAACGACGGATCCACGATGCCCTACGGGGACGAAGACCTCGTTGTGGATCCGGCCGACCCGTCGACCGCGTACCTCGCGTACACGGTCATCGACCACAGCGTCTCACCCAGCACGCACGACATCGCTGTGGAGAAGCTGGACCCCACCTGGACGACCGGCACCGGGCAGACCAGCCGGCTTGGCCGGACGTTGGTGGAGGCGCCCGGGATGTTCAAACGCGGCAGCCTCTGGTACCTGACCTACTCGGATCCGGCGTGCGCATACTGCATCACCGGAGCCTCGTACGCAACCGCCCCATCCCCGCTCGGCCCGTGGACCGTGCGCACCCAACTGCGCGCCGGGTCATGCGGCGGGCAGACGGCGGACGTCGACGTCCTGCGTGGACCGTCCGGGGCCACCTACTACGTGTGGCAGGTAGACCGGTGGGCACAAGGCTCGACCGGGGGTTTGCCGAACCAGTATCAGTCCAACAACTACCTGGCGCCGTTGACGTTCAACACGGACGGGACGATCCCCGGCCAGTCGTGCGTGCCCACCTGGACGTTCTCCTGACCTACCCGAGCGGGATCGTGACCTCGAACTCGATGTTTGCGACCGCCGACGCCTGCGAGGGCACCAGGACGACGTCCCCGGTCGTCCTGATGTCCACCCTCAGCGGCGAGTTGCCGATCCCGGCGGGTACCACCACCGCCATCGCGTAGGACGGGCGGGCGGCGGCCGGGAGCGTCGCGATTATCGCGTTCGACCCGGTCGCCGCCGTGGACTTGATCACGCCGCGCAGGTACGCCCACGCCCCGGCACGGGACCAGCCCAAGTTGGCGAACGTGGTTCCGCCGAAGTTGGCGAACGGGCTGTTGAGGGTCAGGTCTGTCCACGTGCGACTCTCGATCGCCAGCAGCCGGGTCTCGTGGCTGTTGACCTTGGCCGCCATCGGGTTCCAGTGCAGGTCGGCGTCGAGCGGGTTCCCGTCGGTGACGGTGGGAATGTCAGCCACGACTCTCCTGTCTGTCTACAGTGGGGTGACGCCGAGAAGGTTCCGGCCCGCCACGCCGAAAATGAACTGCCCAGGGGCTGCGACCGGCCGCAACGTCACCGACTGGGTCATGCCCGACGCATCGAAGCTGGTGCGCAGCCCGACAACCCAAAGCGGGTCGTTCAGCTTGGTGCCGTCGGGGTCCTCAAGCCACACCCGGTCCCCCAGTTCGAGGCTCGGGTCGGCCAGGATCGACAGGTCCTGGATCTGCGGAACCGGCCGGTGCAACGCCAGCAGCAGGTCATCGGCGAGGGACTGCGCGTCGGACAGCCGTTGCCGCCACGGCGAGTCCGGGGCGGTGTACAGCCGTTGCGCCGCCACCACACCGGGCACGGTGGCCTCAGCGGTCGGTGTGGAGTCCAGCACCGGGTCGACGGTGCCGGTGTCCACCGGAGTGATCTTGCTGGTGATCAACCGGCCCACGAGCGCCACCGACGCCTTCCCGTCGGACGAATCCGGATACGTTGTCCCCTTCGGGGACACCAGATACACCGGGAACGGGTTCGGATTGCTGAACGTGATCTTGATGGTTGATGCGAACGGCTCGATGAGCATGGTCAGGTTGGTGACTTCCCCACCAGACCCGTCTGGTGCCCTCGACGCCCGGTATCCGCTGTGGCCGTGCACCGCGGTACCACCGCTTGGGATCACTTCCGCGGCCGTGTCCACCTGATAGAACTGGTCGGAGCCGGCATCAGCCCACACCGGCAGGACACCGAACGGTGGGACCGTGTACACGTCGTTGGCCTGCCACACCAGCCCGGCCGGTTTCACCGTCAACGGCTGAGCCTTGACACGGATCGTGTTACGGACCTGCCCGGACAGTTCCACAGTGGTCAGTCCGAGGATCGATTCTGTGGCGGTGAGGGTGCGTTGCACCGTGTTCGCCACAGTCGACTCGCGCCAGTGCCGGCGATTCCAGAACACTGCCCGACCGGATCCGTCGAACCGCAACGTGCCGAACTCGGCGCCGACGATGTCCTGGAGAAGCTGCCATCCGTCAGCGGCCTCCGTCGACGGCACGGCGACCAGTTCATTCAGGCCGGGTTCGAGGAACGCCGTGGGCGCCCACCCGTTGTTCCAGTCCACGGTGGGTCGGATACCGGGTGCGACCTGGATCGACTCGACCCGCTGCCCGCAGAACAACTCCACCGTCCACACCGTGCCCGCCGTGAGCGTCGGGGTGTCCAACGCCACGCTGGTCGACGTGTCGGTGCCGTCCACACGGATCGTGACATTCATCGACGCGGACCCGAACGCGGT
>DATCXL010000801.1:0-9038 GCA_036565825.1 Mycobacteriales bacterium | reverse complement strand
CAACGACTGTCCGGACAGCCCGGTCCCAGCCGGCTCCCTGGCCGAACGCAGTTGTGTCAGGAACCCCTACTCCGCCTCGTCAGCGGCGAAGCAGGGTGGGACCGCCAGGAACGCCACGGCCAAGGCCAGGTCGGCTCCTGCCTCGGCCTCGCTGGCACTGAGGATCGATTCCCTCGTCACCGGAGGCGCGAGATGTGGTGCGACACTCTCGATCAGGTTCTCGGACACGTGTCTTCCTCCCTTTCTGGGACTGTTGCGGTGATGGTTTCCTCACTCCCCACTCCTCTGTGCCGTGCCAGCCGGAACTGGCCAGGCAGGGCGGAGAGGTCGGTCTGGGGTTCAGGCCGTGACGGATACCGACAGCCTGAATGGCGAACGAGACGGGAGAGGCGACCTTACCCGCGACCCGCGGGGGTCAACCTTCTGGCGAGGCGCATGGCCTCACTCGTCAGCTGGGGTGCGCTGCGGAAATACTCGCTCGACAAGGTTTTTCCGACATTGACGCGCACTCCTCTGATCGTGATCTTCCGTCTCGGATACTGCCCATACAGATGAGTACGTCGCTTGCAGCCCCGTGACTGGTGAATCATCGAAGAAGTGGAACCTGATCCGTGAGTGGCGATCGCAGGCACTTGCGGGCTTTGCGGTCGGTCTCGTGACTCAGGTACCACCGAAGACTATAGAACGATTACCGAACATGGAAGAGCCCCGTTCGAGTGAAGGTGTCCAACGTGCTGAGCCGTACCGGCGATGGTCCGTTCTCTGTGTTCCGACAGTGAAATGGGTGGTGGTACTGAACTGTTCTTACATGGCTGGTCCCGATTTTTCTGGTTTGTGTTGTGCAATTGCGGTTCAATAGGCGGACCGCGGGCGGGTAGGAGAAGATATGCCCCACCGGACCGAGGGAGTGGTCGGATGGCCCGACAGCGACTGGTCGTGATCGGCGGCGACGCCGCCGGGATGAGCGCGGCGTCGCAGGCGCGACGACGCCGTCCGCCAGACGACCTGGAGATCGTCGCGGTCGAACGCGGCCGGCACACCTCCTACTCGGCCTGCGGGGTTCCCTACCTGATCGGCGGAGCAGTGGCCGACGCCGACGCGTTGGTGGTCCGCACCCCGGCCGTGTTCCGCGAGCGGTACGCGATCGAGGCGCTGGTCGGACACGAGGCGGTCGTGCTCGACCTGGACCGGCGTGCCGTCGTGGTCAGGCAGCCCGACGGCGGCAGACGGGTCTTGGAGTTCGACCAGGTCGTCGTCGCCACGGGTGCGGTTCCGCGCCGGCCGGACCTGCCCGGCGTGGACGCCGCCGGCGTCTACGGTGTGCAGACCCTCGACGACGGCGAGGCGGTACGGGCTGCCCTGGACGCCGGAGCGCGGCGGGCGGTGGTGGTCGGCGCCGGGTACATAGGCCTGGAGATGGCCGAGGCGTTGGTCGACCGCGGCCTGCGGGTCACCGTGCTGGAAGCCGGGCCGCAGCCTATGTCAACCGTGGACCCGGACATGGGCGCCATGGTCGCCGAGTCGATGCGCGCGATGGGCATCGCCGTGCACGTGAACGAACCGGTGCGCGCCATCGAGGCGGGCCCGGACGGTTCGGTGCGCGCGGTGGTGACATCCAGGCAGGAGTTTCCGGCCGACCTGGTGATCCTGGGGCTGGGCGTGGTGCCGAACACCGAACTGGCCAGGGCGGCCGGGCTTGCCCTGGGCCCCACCGATGGCATCCGCGTGGACGCTGGCATGCGCAGCGTCTCCCACGCCGGGGTGTGGGCGGCCGGCGACTGCGTGGAGACGATGCACCGGGTGTCGCTGGCCCCGGTGCACACCCCACTGGGAACCCACGCCAACAAGCAGGGCCGGATCGTCGGCATCAACATCGGTGGCGGCTACGCCACCTTTCCCGGTGTGGTGGGCACGGCGGTGACCAGGGTGTGCGATCTGGAGATCGCCCGGACGGGACTGACCGAGTCCGAGGCGGAGCGGTCCGGATTCCGGTTCGTCACCGCCGTGGTCGAGTCAACCACCCGGGCCGGGTACTACCCGGGGGCGCAACCGATCACCACCAAGCTGATCGCCGAGAAGCATTCCGGACGGTTGCTCGGCGCCCAGATCGTGGGCCGGGAGGGCGCCGCCAAGCGTATCGACGTGCTCGCCACCGCCGTGTGGCAGTCGATGACCGTCGAGGAGATGACCGGGCTGGACCTGTCCTACGCGCCACCCTTCGCGCCGGTCTGGGATCCCGTGCTCATCGCCGCGCGGAAGGCGTCCGAGGCGGTGGAGGCCGACCTGGCCAACCCGGCCAGCGAATAACCCGGCCTGATCATGTCCGATCTGCCTGGTCAGGCTGTCTGATCAGGTCCGGGCATCCTGCCAGCCGGCCAGGATTTCCCGCTCCCGTTCCGTGGACATCCCTGGTACCGGTAGGTCGGGACGGACCGGCGTCGACCGCGAGTTTGTGAGCCACTCCCACACGTCGGCCAGTGAGTCGCGAACCGGACGGCAGACCAGCCCGGCCCGCCGGGCGGCCGAGGCGTCCACATCCCAGGTGTGCGGACGTTGGGACACCGGCATCCACAGCGGCAACTCGACCCACGCCCGCACCCGGTTGGCCACCAGTACCTCGTCGGGTACCCAGGTGAACCGGGCCGACGACCCGGTCACCTGGCGGCACAGGTCCAGCACCTCACCGAACGAGGTCTGCCCGACCGGGGCGGTGGCGGCGTAGGCGCCGGTCACCCCTGACCGTCCACAGTGTAGAAACCAGAGCGCCAGGTCACGGGCGTCGACCACCGACATCGGCCGCCCCGGGTCGCCGGGTGCCAGGACCTGTCCGCCCCGGGCGACCCGGTCCACCCACCAGGGCAACCGCCCCGAGTTGTCGTGCGGTCCGACGATCAACCCGGCCCGGGCCTGGGTGCACCGGCCGGCGAAGTACTGTTCCACCGCCCGTTCACAGCCGACCTTGAGGAAGCCGTAGTCCCCGTCGTCGGGGCCTGCGTCTGCCGGGCAGTCGTGCACCGGGGTGTCCGTACGTACCGGTTCGTGGCCCCACCCGGGGTAGGCGTTGATGGTGGACACGAACACCAGGTGTCCCACCCGGTCGGCCAGCAGCCGGGCCGACTCACCGACCACCCGTGGCACGTACCCCGAGGTGTCGACCGCAAGGTCCCACTCGCCGTCACGCAGCACGGCAAGGTCGTCGGGATTCTCCCGGTCTCCGTGCAGTGCCCGCACGCCTGGTGGCGGTTCGCCGGACACCCCCCGGGTGAACGTGGTCACCTCGGTGCCCTGGGACAGCGCGACCTCGACCAGCGCCCGACCAAGGAACCGTGTACCACCGAGTACGAGTAGACGCATGCCACCACCCTGCCCGCTGGTGGCATCCGTCGTCAGTGGTTTCGCGGCCGGCGAACCAGATGGGGCTCGCCAGGGGTCCAGACCAGACAGAACCGCCCCGGTGAGCCGGGGATCCGGCGCCGGGGCGGTTCACGGTCGAACTACCGTCGACCCACGGTTGGCCCGTGGTACGGCGGTCAGCCAGCGGTCTGGCCGGCGAAGGTGAGCGAGCCGAGGATCTGGTTGACCCCGGCGTTGTCGACGCTCTCGCCGTAGACCGAGTCGACATAGGACCAGACCAGGATGCCCAGGTCCTGCATGTAGTCGGCCTGTAGACCCATCGACTCACCGGACGAGCAGGTCGCCGACCAGCGGGTGTGTTCGGCCGGATGGCCGTCGAACTGGCGGGACTCGGAGTTGAGTACCGCCACGGTCGGGCGGGACCGGTCGGGCAGGCAGGTGCCCACCATGCCGTTGGCCAACTGGTCCACCGCCGGCGCGGTGCTGCCGGTGGACTGGACCATCACGTAGCACCTGGCCGGGTCGCCACCCTGGTAGAAGCACATCGGCGACTGGTGTGCGACGAACTGCGGCTGGAACTCGGAGTGGTCTGTCCACCCCGCCGGCAGCGTGTAGCCGATGGACTCGTGTGCCTGCGCCGGGGCGTTCTTGCTGGCCGCGGTGACCGGTCCGGCCAGCGTGATGGCCGCGGCCAGGCCTGCCGCCCCCAACGCGGCCACCCAGGCGAGTATCCGCCGGTTCTGGGGCCGAAGGCCCGAAGTGGACACCTGGTTTCCTCCACGGTAAATCGAAAGCGGACTCGCGCCCGGATGCGCGTGCGGGAAGCTGGGACGCAGGGGGCGTGCGGACATCATGAATTCCTGAGGGCATTCATATACCAGCTATCGATCTCCATATGAAGCCCCAATCCGCGCGCCGGTCCGATCGTGCACCGTGTCGCGACCTGCCGGCGACCTGCGGGCCCACCCGGCTGGCGACCTCCGGCGGCCCGGTCGACGGTCTGGTGGGCGATCTGGTGTGCGAACTGACGGCCGTGGTGACCGGGCCCCCGTACGCCGGCAGGCCGTCTTCGCGACCTTGCGCCGACTGCGGGATACTCGCGACACGAGACGACGTCTGGTCACGGGAGGACTGCCATGCCGATCGCCACACCCGAGGTGTACGCCCAGATGTTGGACCGGGCCAAGGCCGGTGGGTTCGCGTACCCGGCGATCAACGTGACCTCCTCGGAGACACTCAACGCGGCCCTGCGCGGCTTCGCCGAGGCGGGCAGTGACGGCATCGTGCAGATCTCCACCGGCGGAGCGGAGTTCCTGTCCGGCCAGACGCTCAAGGACATGGTCACCGGGGCGGTGGCGTTGGCCGAGTTCGCCCACGTGGTGGCCGCGAGGTATCCGGTCAACGTCGCCCTGCACACCGACCACTGCCCGAAGAACAAGCTCGACGGCTACATGCGCCCGCTGGTCGCGTTGTCCCAGGAACGGGTCGACGCCGGCCGTGAGCCGCTGTTCCAGTCCCACATGTGGGACGGCTCGGCGGTACCGCTGGAGGAGAACCTGAGCATCGCCGAGGAGATGCTCGCCGCCTGTGCCAGGGCCCGGATCATCATGGAACTGGAGATCGGCGTGGTCGGCGGCGAGGAGGACGGCGTCGTCGGCGAGATGAACGAGAAGCTTTACACCACCGCCGGTGACGCGCTGCGCACCGCCGAGTCGCTGGGCACCGGAGAGAAGGGCCGCTACATACTGGCCGCCACCTTCGGCAACGTGCACGGCGTGTACAAGCCGGGCAACGTGCGACTGCGCCCGGCGATCCTGCACGAGATCCAGCAGGCGGTCGGCGCCCGGGTCGGTTCGGACAAGCCGTTCGACCTGGTGTTCCACGGCGGCTCAGGGTCGGCGCTCGAGGAGATCCGTGAGGCGTTGTCCTACGGCGTGGTGAAGATGAACGTCGACACCGACACCCAGTACGCGTTCACCCGGCCGGTCGCCGGGCACATGTTCACCAACTACGACGGTGTGCTCAAGGTGGACGGAGACGTCGGAAACAAGAAGGCCTACGACCCCCGCTCGTACCTGAAGGCGGCCGAGACCGGGATGGCCAGCAGAGTGGTCACCGCCTGTGAGGACCTGATGTCGGCGGGTACCTCGCTGGCTGGCTGACCCGTACCGGCGGTCGGGTATCTGGTTGACCCGGTATCTGGCTGGCCGGGGCCTCCGGCCGGCAGGATGGGCGCATGGACCCACGTCACAACCTGATGCCCGAGCCGGCCCCCACCCTGTTGCCCGCCAACGCCGAGGCGGACCGACTGTTGGCTGCCGGCACCGATCCGGCCGAGGTGGCCGCCCGGTATCCGACGGTCAGCGCGGGGTGGGCCGAACTGGCCGACCGGGCGTTGGCCGCCGGCAATGTGGTTGAGTCCTACGCGTATGCCCGGGTGGGCTACCACCGCGGGCTCGACGCGCTGCGCCGCAACGGTTGGAAGGGGTTCGGGCCGGTGCCCTGGGCGCACCAGCCGAACCGGGGCTTCCTGCGCTGTCTGCACGCGCTGGGGCGGGCCGCGGCGATGATCGGTGAGGACGACGAGGCTGAGCGCTGCGCCCGGTTCCTGAAGGACAGCGACCCGGCGGCCGCGGTGGCACTGGGTGGTTGATCTCAGGCCCTCGCCGGGGCGGAGCCCCCGGCTCCGGTGCCACGCAGTCAGGGGGCGTGGTGTTGTGCTGCCTTCTGTGGGGGGAGCTTCGCTCCACCCCACACCCCCCTCAAACCCACATGGTGGTGTGATCAGGGCCCTCAAAACCCACATGGTGGCGTGATCAGTCGGCCTGCCGGGACAATCGGCGGACAGCGTGGAATCAACCGTCCAGGTGTTGCTGACGGCGTCAACGGACAGGACGCCGGGTCCGCGGAAGTACCCGCACCGGTTGCCGCCGGGCAGGCATGCTCGAAGCACCGCGGTATGTGGGATGCCACCGGGTGTCACAGGGTGCCGCAGGACGATGGGAACGGAGGGCGCGGTGTCGCAGGTGTCGCCGACGCGAATGGACCACGCCGGGTCCTCGACGCCCCGCCGGGTGCTGCGGGTCGAGGTACTGCTGGTGCTCGGTGTGTCGCTGGGGATGGCGGCGATCCAGGCGGCGGTGTACCTGGTCGGTGCGCTGACCGGCCCGAAGGCACTGGCCGACAGTCGGGCGCTGCTGAACACCTCGAGTGCGCCGGGCCGGCCGTGGCTGGACCTCGCGCTGCAACTGGTCGGCATCCTGGCTGGTGTGATGCCGGCGCTGCTGGCCGTGCACCTGCTCAGTCGCGACGGCGAGGCCGGCCGCGGTTCGGCCCGGCTCGGACTGGACCGGGGCCGGTTGGCCGGAGACGGGGTCCGCGGCGGCCTGCTGGCGGCGGTCATCGGCGTTCCGGGGTTGCTGCTGTACCTGATCTCGCACGCGCTCGGGCTGAGCGCCCAGGTGGTGCCCGAGAGCCTGCCGGGGGTGTGGTGGCGAGTTCCGGTGCTGATCCTGTCGGCCGCGCAGAACGGTGTGCTCGAGGAGGTGGTGGTGACCGGATACCTGGTCACCCGGTTGGGTCAGCTCGGTTGGCGGCCCTGGCCGGCGGTGGTGGCCAGTTCGGTACTCAGGGGCGGCTACCACCTCTACCAGGGGTTCAGCGGATTCGCCGGCAACCTGGTGATGGGTCTGATCTTTGCCAGGTTCTTTCAGCGCACCGGCCGGGTGCTGCCGTTGATCCTGGCCCACACCCTGCTGGACACGGTCGCGTTCGTCGGCTACGCCGCCCTGCACGGCCACGTGTCCTGGCTGCCGTAGCTGGTGAGTCCGAGCCCTTCGCCAGGGCGTAGCCCCGCCTCCAGGGTTCTGCTACATGTGGCCGCAGCGCTGCGTTGCCCCCATGGTTGGGGGTCTTCGCGTGAAAACCCCCGGCCGGAACCGGTTACAGGTGCGGGTTCCCGCGGAGAGTGGACGGAAGTGGGCCCGTCAGCGCGGCAGTACGACCTGCCACAGGTCGGGCTCGTACCACCAGGTGCGCCGGGTCTGCGGGCGCGGGTGCGGCACGCCGTCGACAACCAACCGGGCCTGTTCACAACTGACCGTGACCGCCCGACCGGCCCGTGACCGGGCGGACCCCGGCAGTCCGAACCATCGGCCGGCGGTCACGGTGGCGCGCAGGCAGCCGGCACCCGGGCGCACGGCCAGGCTTCGGACCATCCGGTTGGCCACCTCGGTCTCGTCGCAGTACGCGCGGGCTCCGAACCGCGGACCGTCCCAGGGGGTGAGCGTCGCCTTGGTCAGCAGCACACCGCCGTGGTCGTCCCGCACCAGGCCACGCCTGGTGGGCACCCCGGTCGCCGCGACCCGGACCGCCGCGGCGGTCTTGGTGGGCAGGCCGAGCAGTCGGCCCAGCGTCGATCCGGCTGACGGCAGCACCGCCACCGGCAGATCGGCCGACTCGCCCCGGCGCAGCAGCCGGGTGACCACCGAGTTCACAGCGGCGTCGTCACCGGCCACGACCAGCAGCGCACCGTCGCGGGCATCGAGTACCTCGTCCAGTTCGGAGCGTGACGGAGTGGCTGACACAGTGTGCAGTCGCGCCGGACCAGCGTCCTGTAGCGCCCGATACGCCCGACTCGCCGTGGCCTCGTCGAGGCCCAGAGCGAGCAGAAGGCGCATGTTCGTTACCCTTTCATCGTAAGAGGCCCTGGTGCGCTTGCGCCAGGGCCCACATCGTCTGTCCAACGGGAGTCTCCCATGCCCGCACTAGTGGTCCTCGGCGCCCAGTGGGGCGACGAGGGCAAGGGCAAGGCCACCGACCTACTGGCCGGTCGGGTCGACTACGTCGTCCGTTACCAGGGCGGCAACAACGCCGGGCACACCGTGGTCACCCCGCAGGGGGAGTCCTTCGCGCTGCACCTCACCCCGGCCGGAATCCTGACCCCCGGTTGCACGCCGGTGATCGGCAACGGGGTGGTGGTGGATCCCCGGGTGCTGATCGAGGAACTGTCAGGCCTGCGGGATCGCGGGGTGGACACGTCCCGGTTGGTGATCTCCGCGGACGCGCACCTGATCATGCCGTACCACCGGGCCCTGGACCGGGTCACCGAGCGGTACCTGGGCAAGTCGAAGATCGGCACCACCGGTCGCGGCATCGGTCCGGCCTACAGCGACAAGGTGGCCCGGACCGGCATCCGGGTGCAGGACCTGCTCGACCCAGGGATCTTCCGGGCCAAACTGGAACTGGCACTGCGGGAGAAGAACCAGATCCTGGTCAAGGTCTACAACCGCAGGGCCATCGACCTCGAAGCGGTGTGGACCGAGTACTCCGGGTACGTCGAGGAGTTGGCGCCGATGGTCGCCGACACGGGGCTGTTGCTGGCCAGGGCGCTGGAACAGGGCCGGAACGTACTGCTGGAGGGCTCGCAGGCGACCCTGCTCGACGTCGACCACGGCACCTATCCGTTCGTGACGTCCTCCTCACCGACCGTGGGTGGCGCGGTGGCCGGCAGTGGCATCGGGCCGCGTTGGCTCAGCCGGGTGGTCGGCATTCTGAAGGCCTACACGACCCGGGTCGGCTCCGGACCGTTCCCGACCGAACTGGACGGTGACGCCGGCGACTTCCTGCGCGGAGCCGGTGCCGAGTTCGGGGTCACCACCGGGCGCCCCCGCCGCTGCGGCTGG
>DATCXL010000788.1:0-6096 GCA_036565825.1 Mycobacteriales bacterium | reverse complement strand
CCGGTGCTGGCGATGGTGCAGGTGCCGCCGCGCGGCAGTCCGCCGTTCCACGCCTGACGCAGGCAGTTACGCAGGGCGAGTTGCCCCCAGTAGTTGGGGTGCAGCGACTCCTGTACGAAGTACGGCCCGAACACGGTGCTCAGGGTGCGGATCTGCTCGACCCATTCGGTCTGGTTGACCGCGCCGGTGTTCTGCCAGGAGGACAGGCCCTCCTCCTCCAGCAGCCCGACGGTGTTCTCGCAGAGCCGCCGGCCGGTCAGCGCCGCGCTCACGTCCATGACCCGTACGTTGGTCAGGCCGGTCTGGGCGACCGCGTTGCGCACCGTGTTGTTGATGGTGGGCAGGGCGGTGGCGTTGGCCCAGTTGGCGTCGTTGTTCCAGAATCCACAGCCGCCGGTGGACTGGCGGGTGAAGCCGGACTGGGAGTAGCGGAAGCCGGTGCTGGACGGCAAAGGTGACGGGTAGGTCTGCACCATGATGGTGTAGGACGAGTCGGCGTAGCCGTCGTTGGCCAGGGCGGTCCGGATGTTACGGATGGCACCGGCGATCCGGGATGTGACCGTGGCGATGTTCGTCGAGGTGAAGTTCGAGGTCACCGAGGAGTCGTCCGAGCAGTAGTTCGGCCACCACGACGGCGAGGTCAGGAAGTCGGTGACGCAGGACTGCACGATCGAGCCGAAGTTGAAGTCGTTGCCACCGATCGACAGCGCCACCATTCGTACCTGGTGTGTGGTGGCGAAGTCCTGCAGCATGCGAGCCTGACCCCGGTTACCCGAGGAGTCGGCGTAGAAGTCCAACCCGGGCTTGAAGTTGCCGTCCGAGTCGAAGAACGTGCCGGTACGGGCTCCGGAGCAGGCCAGGTTAACCCCTGACGTTCCGGCTCCGATGAAGGCCTCAGCCGACCTGGACCGGTGGCAGCGGGGGATCGCCTCGCCGGATGCGGTGTCCCAGTAGGCCGTCGAACCGAGTGCGTCGGTCATCGACGAGTCGTCGTTGGTGTTGCCGGCCCAACGACCGGCCTCGCCGGAGATGTAGGAGTCGCCGACCGAGACCACCCAGGTACCGGTGGCCGCGTGTGCCGACGGAGCGGGGGGCAGAACGACGAGCAGGGCGGTGGCCAGAACGGTGGCCAGAACGGTGGCGAGGATGGCGCCAACCGCGGTGACCGGACCGAGGCGCATGAGGGTGTGCGCGGGCGGGGGTGTCATCGGCACTCCTCTGGATCGCAGCGAAGTGGTGTGAGGTGCGAAGTATGACACTGTTCGCCCTTAATATGAATGTCAGTCTGTGCCCAGTAGATCACTCATTGTCATCAGCGTGGTTCGGAATAATAGTTGCTTGATGCATGCAAGTAGTTCTACCCTTGCCGACGTGAAGCCGAGCCGGGAGGACGTCGCGCAGTTGGTCGTAGCGCTGTTCACCGTGACGGCGGGCATGGACCGGGCTCGGCGGCAGATCCATACCGCGAACACCCTTGCCGTGCTGCAGATCGCCGCGACCCGGGACGGGGTCCGCCCGTCCGAGATCGCCGCTGCACTGGGCATGCACCAGTCGTCGGTCACCCGTCAGGTACAGGTGCTCGAAGATGCCGGTCAGGTGCTCGTCACCGCCGACCCGGATGACGGGCGTGCCTACTTCGTCAGTCTCACCGACGCCGGCCGGGACGAGCTCGGCAGGTTGACCAAGGCGGGCCTGGACCGGTTCACGGCGTTCGTGGCGGACTGGGACGCCGAAGAGGTACGCACCCTCGCCCGACTGTTGACCAGATTCGAGCATTCCAAAACTGCCCTGGCCCGGTCCGAGCAGCGGTCGACCGGCCGTCGCCGGCAGCGCGAAACCTGACCCGTCGAAGTTCGGAACGTTCGTCAGATGGGGGTAACCGTGGCATCGCGCACACGGGCTTCGAATTCGTCAGACCCGGCCGGCCAGGTACGGACACCGCGTCTCCGACTTCCCAGGTCGGGTGTCCGGCTGCCGGCCGGCCTCGTCGCGCTGCTCCCGATACTGGCCGACATCGTGATCCCGACCGCGGTCTACCTCCTACTGCACCGGCTGGGTGTCGGGGACGTCTGGGCGCTGACCGCCGCGGGCGCTGCCACCGGGGTTCACACCGCCATCGCCACGGTGCGGCGCCGGAGGTTGGACGGCATCGGGCTGTTGGTGGTGTGTGAACTCGCGCTGGCCGTGCTGCTGCTGTCGGTCACCCAGGACCCGCGCCTGGTCTTGGCCAGACCGGCGTTCTACACCGCGCTGAGTGGGACCTACCTGCTGGCCAGTTGCCTGGGGCAGCCGATCGTCTACCACGCCGCCCGGCCGATGGCGGTCAAGGGTGACCCCCGGCGGGCCGTCGCCTACGAGCGGACGTGGGACCGCTCGGCGGAGTTCCGGAGGCGGGAGCGCCTCATCACCGCCGGGATCGGAGCGGCGCTGCTGGTCGAGTCCGTCCTGCGGGTGGTGGTCGTCTACAGCCTCCCACCGCGACAGGTCGAGGAGTCGGTACTGCTCAGCCAGGTGCCCGGGCTCGTACTGCTGGTCGTGGTGATCGTGTTGATCAGGTCGCAGGTCCCCGCGCTGCGTCGGCTCGTCGACGTCGAGCAGGCACGGCTGGATGATTGACGCCAGGCCCGTGCCCGGGCCAAGCCCCGGTCCGACGCGGCCGACCGACGGTCTGACCGGTCCGCGATCCGACTGGCCGGCCACCACGGCGTGCCGCCATGGCACAGTGTGGGGATGGATATCATCTCGGACCCGGCCGCGTTGCTGGGCATGATGCCGTTCGCGGTCGCCTCGGGCATCGAACTGGTCTCCGCCGCACCGGCCGAGGTGGTGGGCCTGCTGGCCTGGACGCCGGAACGCTGCACCGCCGGTGGGATTCTGCACGGGGGTGCGGTGATGACGCTTGCCGACAGCGTGGGTGCGGTGTGCGCGTTCCTCAATCTTCCAGCCGGCGCTGGCACCGCGACGATCGAGTCCAAGACGAACTTCTTCCGGGGGGTGCGCGGCGGCCTGCTGCGTGCCGTGGCCCGGCCGCTGCACGTCGGCGGTAGCACCATCGTGGTGCAGACCGACCTGACCAACGGCGACGACCGGCGGGTGGCTCAGGTGACCCAGACCCAGTCGGTGCTGACCGCTCGGTCGGGCTGACCGGGGTCACCTTGCCTGGCTGGCCCGGTAGGGCGGGTTGGTGGTCAACCACGTGTGGCTGGTCGGGGGTCCAGCCGGTCCAGCAGTTCCTCGGCGGCGTCGCCGGCGCGGGCGGCCCGGCGTTTCTGCTCGGCCACCCGTTGCCGGATGTGTGCGGCCTGGTGGCGGCGCAGGTCCCAGATCCGGTCCACCGTCGCCAACAGCGGTCCGGCCGCCTCCCGGGTGACCCCGGTCAGCGCCGGTGCGCCCACCGTCCGGGCGAAGTCAAACACCTTGCCGGCATAGGGCAGCGGCAGGAACGGCACCCCGCTGACCGCCGCGAAGATCAGCACGTGTAGCCGCATGCCGACCACGAAGTCCAGGTGTCGCATCAGCCCCAGGATCTGGCCGGGACCGTAGTCCCCGTTCAGGACCCGGGCACGGTCCGGCGCGACCATGTGGGACAGCACCGCGTGTGAGCGGCGGATGTCGTCACGTTCCATCGGCACGAACAGGATGTGGGCGTCCAACCGGTGCACCACGAAGTCCGCGGCCTCGGCGAGCAGCGCGTGGTATCCGTTCGCGTCGAGGTTGGTGGCCGCCCGGCCGGGTTCGCGCACCGACATGCCCACCAGGTGGTTGTGTTCGGGCACTCCCTCCTGCATCAGCATCGTCGGGGTGAACTCTTCGGCGGTGAGCAACATCGCGGGGTCGGCGGTGACCTCGATCGGCCGGGTCAGGCCGATGTCCTCCAGCACCAGCTTGGTCTCCTGGTCGCGCACGGTGAAGGCGGTCATGCCCTCCAGTCCCTCACGCACCAGCGCGGCGTCGTCCATCCCGGCCAGCGGACCGGCTCCGATCGCGTAGCCGAAGGTGTGGATGCCGCGTTGCTGTGCGGAGATGACCGCGCGCATGTAGTGCCGGGCCTCGCCGTCGTAGAGGATCCCGCCGCCTCCGAGCACCAGCAGGTCCAACCGTTCGATGTCGGGCAGCACGCTCTCTCGGCTGACTCCTCGCCAGGGCACCACCCGGTCCGCCAGGTGGCGCTCGACGGTGTGTTCCGGGCGTCGGGAGAACACCACCAACTCGGCGCCCGGGCGGGCCGAGCGCAGGCGCTCGACAATGCAGGTGAGGATTGCCTCGTCGCCGATGTTGAGGCCACCGTAGGAACCGAGGACGCCGATGGTCGGATGCATCCGTCCACTCCCTCCGGTCGGGCGGCCGACTTCTGTGCCGCCCGGGTACCCGGTTCGGGGTGTGGCCACACCTGTCCGACCGATGCGGTCGGTCACCGACGGTGGTCGAACGCGACGCCCAGATGGCCGTTCCAGGCCCTCGTCGGAGTCCCGCAGCGCGACTGCAGGGCATTTGGAATCACCTATTTGACGGTGATTTCTCCAAACATGCCTTCGTCACGGTGGAACTTGCAGAAGAACTTGTATGTCCCTGGCTTGTCAAGGGTCACCAGAACGCGACCGGTCGCAGCGGGCTTGATGGTGTCGCTGCTCACGGCGTCGGTCGCACCCGTCGCCGATTCGGTGGCGGTGGTGAACACCGTGATCTCGTGGATGTCGTCATCCTCGTTCGTAACCGTGATGTCCAGTTGGCCGGCGTGCGCCTGGATGGTCTGCGGAACGAACCGGCTGTTCACCGCCCGCAGCGAGACCTGCTGTACGCCGCCGGCGTCCGGGGTCGCCACCGCCACGGTGGCCCGGGGGGTGAAGTCGGGGAACGGTACCGCCTCGGGCTGGCTCGATCCGCAACCGGCCAGCGACAGGCCGAGTAACAGGCCGACCACGGCCGAGGTGAGCCTGAACGGACCGCGTGGCAGTACGCGCACGGCGTATCCCCTTCCGTTGTGCGGGGCGGGGCCAGGGCGCCGGGAACCGTGGGTGGTCCCGACTGGTGGCCGACACGTTGTCACCGCCGTCTCACGCCCCGGTCAGGAAGTGATCAGGTTCCGGTCAGGACTCGATGAGGCGTTCCGTCCACCCACGGAACCCGGATGGCCCGGCCGGGCGGACGTCAACGGACGTTGAGTTCGCCGGTCATACCGATCCCCTGGTGGTAGGAGCAGAAGAAGTGATACTGGCCGGGCTTTTCCACGGTGAAGCGCACCGACGCGGTCGTCCCACCCCGGATGGTGTCCAGACCGGCACCGGAGCCGATCGCGACGGTGAGGTTGTGGAGGACCTTGTCCCTGTTCTTGACGGTGATCTCGATGGTCCCGGTGTGTGCGCTGATGTTGGCCGGCCGGTACAGCGAGTTGACCGCCTCCAGGGTCACCCGTTGGACCCCTTCAGGCCCGGGGGAGCTGGTCGACGCGGCCGCCCTGGAGGCCGAGCTGCCGGGCGGGTCCACGCCAGGGGCTCCACTCGACCCGTTCGACCCGCACCCGGCCAACACCGTGCAGAGCACGATCCCGCCCAGCACAGGCGACAGCCTCGCCGAAAGTCCGCGCACGGCTACATCCCTTCCGTGGGCGCGGGGACATGGCGGTGTCGGAACAGTTGATCTCATCCCATCGGTCCACCTGGTCACTGTCAAGGTGACCTGTCCGGGGCAGCGTCGGCTGTGGTTGGCCTGGGCCCTGGTTGGGGAACCACCGCCGATGGATCACCGATCGGCTGGGCGCCAACACACCAACGTTCGGTCGGACACCGACACGACATGACCGCCGTCGGCGCCCAGCGTGCGCAGCCGGCCGGGCAGGTCAGGGTCGGCGGTGTCCAACTCGAACCGTGCGCCGTGCGCCCCGCCGGACTGCCAGCGATGCCGGGCCGAGTAACCCTCCGAGCACAGCGGTAGCAGGCTGCCCCCGGACCGCAACGTGTCCCGTGCGACGGTGAGTCGGTCCAGTGCCTCGTCGAGTGCGTCGGCCACCGCGGCCCGGTTTCCGTCACACAGGGCGGCGGCCAGATCGGGGCGGGTGCCGGCCACCCGAGTGCCGTCCCGGAACGAACCGGCCGCCAG
>DATCXL010000778.1:0-5018 GCA_036565825.1 Mycobacteriales bacterium | reverse complement strand
CCGCCGATCTGGCTGGGCGGGGCGAGCCCGTCGGCGCTGGAGCGCGCCGGGCGGCTCTACGACGGGTGGCTGCCCTACCCGCCCGATCCCGCCGACTACCGGGCGGGCCTCGCGGCGGTACGGCGCGCCGCGGCGCCGGCGGGGCGACCTGTGGACGCGGTCACCCCGGCGCTGTTCGTCACGGTGCTGGTCACCGACGACGTGGAAGAGGGAGAACGGCAGCTCGGCGCCTACTGCCGGGCCACGTACGGCCTGCCGTACGAGACGGTGCGGACGATCCAGGCGATGGTCGCGGGCCCGGCCGAGCAGGTGGCCGCCACGCTGGCCCGCTATGCGGCGGCGGGCACGGAACACTTCGTCTGCCGCGTCGCGGCGCCGTCCCTCGACACCCAGCTCGACCAGCTGGAGCTCATCGCCGGGATCGCCCGCCCAGCGGTTGGGAAGCCGTCCGGCCTCTGAGAGCGTGTCCGGAGTCCGGAGAGCCACCTGGTCGGGCTCCGCCTGCGAGGCGCCATCTTGTGAATCCGAAGCCTCCAACCCGCCCAAAGATGGTTCAGCAGGGCGTCCAGGATGTGCAGGGAGTCGCGCGGGGTGCCCGGCACCACCATCTGCCCGATCCCGGCGACCTGGTCGTTCACGGCGTTCAGCCACGTGATGCCGCGCTTGAAGTGGTAGTACTTCGGCGACGGCCCGGCGTTGATGGTCCGCTTTGGCACCACGAACCGCAGCCCGTCCACCGATGCCAGCAGTCCCTCGCCCCAGTGCTCCACGATCGGCACCCGCCCCTGGGCCTCGATCAGCTTCGCGTTCGCCGCGGCGATGGTGTCGGCGCGCCGGTAGTACTGGTCGACGTGCACCAGCCTGGCCCGGGACAGCGCCTCGTCGTCGGCGTCGATGACCGGCGTGTACCCGATGTTGCACGCCTCGCTCACCAGCAGCGCGACCAGCGAGGTCTTGATGTCCTCCATGCGCGTCCTGTCGTCGCCCAAGTGCACGAAGGCGTCCAGGAACCCCGTCCAGGAGTCGACCTCGAACAAAAGGTCCGGCAGGTCAATCTTCGGGAGAATCTTCGCGGTGGTCTTACGCAGCCACTTCAGCGACGCGCCCTCGCCCAGCGCGCCGAGCCGGTCCACATTCAGCTTCAACCGCCCGTTGGGCTGGACCTCGAAGCTGAGTTTCGCGTCCTGCCCGGCCTCCTCCTGCCGCTCGGCCATCAGTTGCCAGGCCGCGTCCAACGCCCACACCCGCCCGGCCAGATGCTCCTCGACCGGCTCGTCCAGGCTCAGACCGTGCAACACGTCCTCGGCGACGGCCTCCCACCGCTTGCCGTCCAGCAGCCGCGCCCGCGGATCCGCCCACCGGTTGGAGGGAGAGGCGAACACATCACGGCGGTTCAGCGCGCAGAACAGCTGCTCCAGCACGCACACCGCGTACGCGTCGCGGTCCACCGCCCCCTCGGGCAGCTCCGGGTTGGAGTACACCGCCCGCTCCCACGCCGCCGGCACCCGCTTGCCGTCGATCTCGCGCGGCAGCGGACGGTAGACGCCCCTCGCCCGCGATCAACGATCTTCCGGAGAAGCCCGACGCAGCATCCCGGCCCTGTGCTGGACGACCAAGATCGATCTCAGCACCAACCACGGTTCCATTGATCCCCGGGGCCGAGGTCGTGCCATCGGCTCTCCGCCCCTGCGCCGTCAGGAGCGCCTGACGCCTCTTTCGCTCGCGGCGGAGAGCCAGTCGGTGAGCGTGGTGAGGTAGCCCGGTGCGAGGTCCTCGCCGACCCGGATCCGGTGGTTCGCGCCGGCGAAGACCTCCACGGTCAGGCCGGAATCGCCCCGTTCACAGGCAGCCACGGCGAACGCCGAGATGCTGGGAGCCACCGGCACGGCCATGTCGGCCGTACCGAACAGCGCAAGGTGCGGGCAGCGCAACCGAACGAGGTCCTAGAACGGATCGTGCGCGTACACCAGTTTCATGAACCCCCACAAGTCCTCGGTCAACGCCGGACCGTAGGTGACTATCCGCTGGTAGGCCGGATCCGCGTCGAGACTGCCCTCGATCTCGGCGAAGGCGACGCCCTGTCCTGCCCACGCCATCACCTTGTCGCTCAGCGCCTCGCACGCGGCTATCTCCTCCTCGGCGACACCATCCGCGCGCAGTGCGGTCGCAGTCGCCCATCGGTCCTGCTGCGCCAGCGACACGCCGGGCCCCGAGTTGGTCACCACGTATGCCAGGCCGTCCATCTCCGCCGCGACGCGCAGCACCACCCAGCCGCCTTCGCTGTGGCCGAACAACCCGACCGCGTCGGCGTCCACCTCCGACTGGTCGCGCAGTAGGTGCACGGCAGCGGCCGCGTCGGACGCCAGGTCCTCGTAGGTCGAGGTCAGCCAGTTCCCGGACGATCCGCCGACGCCACGCTTGTCGTAGGAGAGGACGGCGAAACCGGCGCCCAGCAGATGCGTACGGATCGGTGGGAAGAGCACGTCGTTGTCACGATCGCTCGGACCCGACCCACCTACCATCACCACTCCCGGGTGCGGGCCGGGCCCATCGGGAAGCCACAGCGTGCCGGCCAGTGTGGCCTCTCCGCTGGACAGGCTCACGTCACGGTGCATGGATGATCAGGTCCTCTCGATGAGGGGGAATGCGTGTAGTCCGAGGTGGACCAGCGCGCCATTGACCGGAGCGCCTTCACGGGTGGCGGCCAGATAGGGACGGATCAGCGCGTCGAGTTGTTCACCGAGGGCGTCGAGTTCCTGGGGGGTCATCCGAAGCGTGTAGGTGGCGTGACCATCCGCGGCCCGCCACTCCTCGCTGATCTCGCTTCGTCGAGCCAGGTACTCCCGGGTCAGTCGATGGTCCCGCTGCACCGACAGTGCGATCAGCGCGTCGGCCGGTCTTGATCCCATCTGGTCGGCATTCACCCCGAAACCGGTGATGGTGGCCCGCCAGGGCCGCTCCCGCCCGTCGGTGGACTCCTCGGCCACCACCAACCCGCTGCGCTCCAACACCCGCAGGTGATAGCTGCAGTTGGACGGCGTGTCCCCCACTGCCCTGGCGCACACCGACGCGGTCGCCGGACCGGCGGCCATCAGATGGTTGATCAGATCCAGTCGCAACGGATGCGCCAACGCGGCGAACTCCGCCGGTTCGCCGATCCACTTCCTCACCTCGGGTGACAAGGCCTCACCTCAATTCTGAAAGCCTCTTTCAAAGAACTACCCCGAAGAGTCACCGGTATGAAAGGGATTTTCAGAGATTTTCAGAAACCGAACCAGCCAACGTGCTCCTCGACGATGGGGTCCGAGCTGGAGGTTGGCAGCATGGGCCGGATGGCCGGATGGCCGGACACCGAGACCGGCGGCTCAGCCGGGCAGTAGTCCCGGGTAGACCCGGCGGGCGTTGCCGCCGAGGATGCCGGCGAAGGTGCCCGGGTCGAGGCCGAGGCCGCCGATCGCCCGGGCGTTACGGGCGATGCCGGGCACCCCCGGCCAGTCGGTGCCGAAGATGAACCTGCGGGCCAACCGGGCGAAGTCCTGACGCGCGAAGTACTCGGGCAGCCGCTTTGGCGGCAGGCCGGACAACTCGATCCACACCGTGTCGAACTCCAGGGCGAGGGTGGCCGCCTCGTCGTACCACCAACTCCGCCCGCCATGGGCGAGCACCACGGTCAGGTCGGGCACCGCCCGCAACACCTCACGCAACGGCTCGGGAGTGGCGAACCGGTTCTCCGATCCGGGGAACGTGCTGGTGCCACAGTGCACCACCACCGGCAGTCCCAGATCGCGGCACGCCTGGTACACCGGAAAGAGCGCACGGTCGGCCACCGAGAACCCGCCGTGCACCGGGTGGATCTTCAACCCGACCGCACCCAGGTCGAGTTGGCGTTCCAGCTCGGTGAGCAGCGGGTGATGGTAGTGCGGGTTGAGGTTGGCCAGCATGCGGAACCGGTCCGGGTTGTGCGCCACGATCGGCAGCAGGTCCTCGAGCGGCTGGATCCCGGTCGCCTTCGGGCTGTACTCGCACAGCAGTACCGCGACGTCCACGCCCTGCCCGTCCAGGTAGGTGTCCAGTCGGTCCGGACGCACCACCCCGTCGGCGTCGTAGAAATGATCCAGCGGTGGGTTACCGCCGAAGTCACGCGCCCACTGCACCCAGGCCGGCCGCAACGTGCCCAGCCGGGCCGGGTGCAGGTGCGCGTCCACCGTGAAGTGACCGTCGATCACGACGTGGCCTCCCTTTCCGCACCGTGGGGCCACGATGCCATGACGGTCAGACCGGCACCGACCTCGGTTCTTCCGGCCCGGTCGCCCGGACCTGTGTGGCCTGTGTGGCCAGACGCAGCGTGGCGGCCTCACGCACCGCGAACCGTCGGAGCTTGCCGGTCGCCGTGGTGGGCAACTCCTCGAAGAACAGCACGCTTCGCGGGCGTTTGAACGCCGCCAGCCCGGCCCGGCAGAACGCCACCAGTTCCTCGGCGTCGACCGGTTGGTCAGCCGGCACCACACAGGCCACCGGCTTGTCCAACCCATCCTGGTCGGGCACGCCCACGACCGCGGCCTGGACGACCCCCGGGTGCTCGAGCAACCTGGCCTCCACCTCGGTCGGCGAGACCCAGATACCACCCACCTTGATCATGTCGTCGGACCGGCCCAGACAGGTGTAGTACCCGTCGGCCGAACGCAGGTAGGTGTCGCCGGTACGCAGCCACTCCCCCTCGAACACCCGGCGGGTCACCGCGGTGCGGCACCAGTACCCCACCGCCAGGGACTCGCCGCGCACGAACAGGTTGCCCGGCTGGTCGGCTCCCACCTCGTTGCCCTCGTCGTCACGGATGCTCAACTGGTAGCCCGGTACCGGGGTGCCGGTGCTGCCGGGACGAACCTGCCCCTCCCGGTTGGACAGGAAGATGTGCAACGCCTCGGTGGAACCGATCCCGTCGAGTACCTCGACGCCGAACCGGACGGTGAACCGTCGGTACACCTCGGCGGGCATCGGCTCGCCGGCCGAGGCGGCCA
>DATCXL010000769.1:0-2267 GCA_036565825.1 Mycobacteriales bacterium | reverse complement strand
GGCGCGCGACAGGCCCTCGCGCAGCCGGGGCCACTGCGCCGCCAGCCGGGCGTGCACCTGCGGCGGCGCGGGCGTTCCCTGGGCCAGCGCCCGGTCCAGGATGCCGCGCAGGGTGCCCAGGTTTTCCAACCGGCGGAACCGGCCGGACTCCGGCGCCCAACCACCCGAGTGCAGCACCTCCTCGTGCAGCCGCAACCCGTCCGAGCCGACCAGCACGAACCGGGAGAACGCACCGACCAGCACGTCGGTGCAGGCCGGGTCGTCGGTGAGCACCGCGGTTACCCGGTGCAGGCCAACGTCGGTGTTGGACACCGCGTTGCGCAGCAGTCCGGTCGACATGGCCACCAGCGGGTGGCCCAGGTGGGCCAGCACCACGTCGTCGCGGCCCCGCGCGGTGTCCGCGTCGAAGGTGACCGGGCGCTGGGCGGGTTCGGTGCCCGGGCGCCACAGTTTCTCGGTCAGCCCGGCGGTGGCGCGCTGCCACGATCCGGTCAGCGGCGGCACGTCGAACATGCCGGGTGCCGGCCGACCGTCCGCGGTGTGTGGGCGTAGTGGCTGCTGGTGGGCCAGTTCCAGTGCGGTGTCCACCACCCTGCGCACCCCGTCGGGGGTGATGCCCAGCGCCGCCACGGTGTCGTCCAATGTGGACCGCAGCCGGCGTACCTGGTCGGTCACGTCGGTGTCGGCGGCCAGCCCGGACCGGGCGGTGCCGGCGCGGTCCACCTCGGTGGGGTCCACGGTCTGGCCGAGCATCCGGCGCTGCACCGCCTCGGCCAGCACCGCGTTCACCGGGCCCAGGTCGGACTCCATGTTCGCGACCTTGCGGGCCACCCGGTACAGGAACTCCAGGTCGTCCTCGAAGGTGTCGGGCTGCCCGTCCCGCCCACCACGTCGGCTCCCCCCGGTACCGATGAAGTGCCGGATGTCAGGGGTCTGGGTCTGGCCGAACCGGTCCACCCGGCCGATGCGCTGTTCGAGCTTGTTCGGGTTGAACGGGATGTCGTAGTTGACCAGCCGGTGGCAGTGGTCCTGCAGGTCGATGCCCTCGCTGGCCGCGTCGGTGGCCAGCAGGATGCGGACCGGGTGTTCGGTCGGGTCCTTCTGGAATCCCAACCGGATCTGTTCGCGCTCGTCGGTGGGCACGCCGCCGTGCAGCAGGGCCAGCGCCTGACCACCGGACCGGCCCGCCCCGTCCAGGCCGTGCGCGCGCAGCAGGTCGGCCAGCCAACGCTGGGTGTCCCGGTACTCGGTGAACACCACCACCCGCTCGTTCGTCCAGTGTGTGCCGTCGGGTCGGCACACGCTGTCGAGGTAGTCGAGCAGCTTGCGGGCCTTGGCGTCGGGCTGGGCCTCGTGCGCCAGGGCCCAGCGTTCCATCCGTTCCAGCAGCGCCACCTCGGCCTCGGTGGCGTCGGGCTGCATCGGACGCACCAGGCCGATCGCGGTGTCCTCGGCGTCGGCGAGTTGGTCGTCGTCCAGGGCGGCCACGTCGTCGAAGAAGTCGTCCAACCAGGCGTCGTCGCCGGCGCTGGCCCGACCGGCGCGGGCCCGCAGCGTGTCCAGGTACACCCCGACGGTGTGCGCGAACGCGGCCGGGCTGGAGAACAGCCGCTTCTTGAGCAGCAGGGTGACCAGGTCGGCGGCCCGCACGCCGCGCCGGGAGTCCAGCCGGGCCCGGCGCAGCGCGGCGAACTCGGTGAGCAGGCCGTGGATCTCCCGCTCGCTGTCGGGGTAGTCGACCGGGATGGCACTGGCGTGGCGGGCGGCGAACCGGGGCGTGCCGTCGGCGTTGACGATGTCGCGCTTGAGTCGGCGCACCACGGTGGCCTTCACCGCCCTGGGGTCCGGCTGCACCCCGCGGGCGAACCGCTGGTCGTCCAGGATCTCCAGCAGCGCGGTGAACGACGACTGGTAGCCGTTGTGCGGGGTGGCCGACAGGAACAGCCGGTGGGTGAAGTGCGGTGCCAGCCGGCGGATCAGTTTGGTCTGCTGGGAGTCCACCGCGTAGACCTGCCTGGGCGCGGCCGGGGCCACGTGGTGCGCCTCGTCGCAGATGAGCAGGTCGAAGGTGCGCGGGTGGGTCGGGCCGCCGGGCGGCAGCACCTCGTCGAGCAGCCGCTGCGCCTTCTGCCCGCGCAACCAGGGCAGGCTGACGATGGTCAGTGGAAACGCCTGGAACGGGTTGGCCGCGCTGCCCAGGGTGCGTCGCACCTGCGCGCACAGTTCGGTGTCGACCACGGTGAAGTCCAGGCCGAACTTCTCGGCCA
>DATCXL010000765.1:0-6566 GCA_036565825.1 Mycobacteriales bacterium | reverse complement strand
GTCGGCCGGGTCGATTCGGCGGGCTGCCGCGCCCTGGAGGCACCCGACGGTGCGGAGGGCGCCGCCGGTCGGACCGCTGGTCGGTCCGCCGGAGCATCCACCGAGGAATCCGCCGGTACGACGCCGTGGACCGGGGACCGGCGTTCCAACCGTTCCAACCGCTGCAGCAACGCGCCGCCGGTCAGGTCGGCCGCCGGCAGCAACATCCGGGCACACAGCAGTTCCACCAGCAGTCGGGGTGAGGTGGTGCCGCGCATCTCCACCAGGCCGCCGTGCACGATGTCGGCGAACCGGGACAGCGTCGCGGTACCCAACCGACCGGCCTGCTCGGTCATCCGTTCCACCTGGTCGGCCGGACCGTCGATGAGCCCCTTGGCCACGGCGTCTGGCACCACGTCGAGCACCACCAGGTCGCGCAGCCGTTCCAGCAGGTCGATCGCGAACCGCCTGGGGTCGTGGCCGGCCTCCACCACCCGGTCGATGGTCTGGAAGGCCCCGGCACCGTCCTCGGCACCCAGCGCGTCGATCATCTCGTCGATCAGTGCGGCGTCGGTGACCCCGAGCAGTGCCACCGCCCGCCGGTAGGTCACCCCCTCGGGGCCAGCACCGGCAAGGAGTTGGTCGAGCACCGACTGCGCGTCCCGGGCCGAACCACCGCCGGCCCGCACCACAAGCGGGAACACCGCCGGTTCGACCGTCACCTCCTCGGCGGCGCAGATCCGCTCCAGCATACCGCGCATCCCCCCCGGCGGCAGCAGCCGGAACGGGTAGTGGTGGGTGCGCGACCTGATCGTCGGCAGCACCTTGTCCGGTTCGGTGGTGGCGAAGACGAAGACCAGGAACTCCGGGGGTTCCTCCACCAGCTTGAGCAGGGCGTTGAAGCCCTGCGTGCTGACCATGTGCGCCTCGTCGACGATGTACACCTTGTACCGGGAGCTGACCGGGGCGAAGAACGCCCGCTCACGCAGGTCCCGGGCGTCGTCGACACCGCCGTGGGAGGCCGCGTCGATCTCGATCACGTCCAGGCTGCCCGGCCCGTCCGGGGCCAACGCCCGGCAGGAGTCGCAGTCACCACACGGGGTCGGGGTCGGTCCGTGTTCGCAGTTCAGTGAACGGGCCAGGATGCGGGCACTGGAGGTCTTCCCACATCCGCGTGGACCGGAGAACAGGTAGGCGTGGTTGATCCGACCCGCACCGAGTGCCTGGATCAGTGGCTCGGTGACGTGTTCCTGCCCCATCACCTCGGCGAACGTCGCCGGACGGTACTTGCGGTACAGGGCGAGTGCCACGGCCGGACCTCCTCCGCGGACACTCTAGACGAGTGAGTCGTGTCCCTCGCCGGGGCGGAGCCCCGGCTCCGGGATCCCGCTGTTGCGGGGCTGGCGCCGTGTTGCCCTCTGCGGGGGGAGCTTCGCTCCACCCCACACCCCCCTCAAACCCCCCGGCCCACGGAGACAACCGACAGACACCGCCGAACCAACCGTCCAGACGAGTGAGTCGTGACCCTCGCCGGGGCGGAGCCCCGGCTCCGGGACCTGCGGCACGAGTTCATCCAGATCACGCCCGCGACAGTGAAAGGACCCCTCGCGCACCCGCCAGAGCCCGCTTACCCTTGCTGCCTTCCGGCCCTGGGGGAGTTGGGCGGGGTTAACGCCACACGAGGGGTCGGCGGTCAGTGTAGCCGGTGCTGGCCCTGTTCCGGTCCGCCTCCCAGACGGCTGACTCCGCCTGTCATCCCCGCCGGCCAGAGGGCTCGAGGGGTGAAGAGTACGAACCACCCCAACCACCCTGACCGCCCTGATCACGCAGTTATGTGGGGTTTCAGGAGGGTGCGGGGTGGACCGAAGCTCCCCGCAGAAGGCAACACAGCACCAGCCCCGCAACGGCGGGATCCCGGAGCCGGGGCTCCGCCCGGCGAGGGCCTGGAAGCAATCAAGAATCAGGCGCCGCCCAGATGCAGTTCGATGTCGTGGGCCACCGCGCGCAGTGGCGACAGATGGGCGGTGAGTGTGCGCGGCGACAGCCTCGACTCCGGGCCGGCGACGGCCAGTGATCCGACCACCGCGCCGGTGTAGTCACGCAGCGGGACGGCGAGCGAACACAGTCCGACCTCGCGTTCCTGCCAACATGTCGCGTAGCCGCGTAGACGGACCTCGGCGAGTTGACTGCGCAGCGTCGCCGGGTCGGTGGTCGTCGTGCCGGTGAGCTTTGGCAGCGGGTTGGCCAGGATGCGTTCGAGGATCTGTGGGTTGCCGGCGAAGGCGAGCAGGACCTTGCCGGATGCGGTGGCGTGCAGCGGGCTCCGCCGACCCGCGTTGGCGACCATGCGCAGGCCGCTGGGGGCCTCGCCCCGGTCCAGGTAGAGGACGGCGTCCTCGTCCAGCACACTCAACAGGACCGACTCACCGGTCTGGTTGGCCAGCCGGTCCAGGAACGGACGGGCCACCCGGGACAGTTCAACGTCGCGTACGACGGTGGAGCCAAGTTCGTAGAGGGCCCAGCTCAGCCGGTACAGGGACGAGTGCGGGTCCTGCATGACGAAGCGCCTGGCCTCCAGGGTGGCCAGCAGGTGGTGCACCGTGGCCTTGCTCAGGCCGGTCTGCCGGGCCAGCTCACTCACCCCGATGGCCCGGCCGGCCCGGGCCATGGCGTCGAGCAGGTCGATGGCATGCTCGACGGCCTGAACCCGTCTGGGTCCGCGCCGGGCGACACTGCCCGCCTGGTTCCCGTCCACGGTGTTCTCGTCCACGGTCACGATCGCTCCCTACAACGCGTCCGAACCCCACCCGGGTCGCTGGGCGAATCGTTTGGCTATGCCAACCGCCGTTTGTGTGTCGCCGTATCATCGCACACATTTTGGGGAGTGCGGGGTGCACCGGCGGGCGTTGCAGGGCGATTCGTTTGACTGTGCCAAATACTGTCCATCCTCCTGTAAACTCCCCTTTAGTTTTCCGACCCCGTGAGGCATGACGTCATTCGTCAGATCGGGGCAGAGTTCGCAGAGCACCCGGCCCGACCGGGGTAGAGGGTCGAATATGGGCATTCCATTACAGAACTCCGGTTCGCCACGCGTGGCGAACCGGAGACGGGGCGTTGTGGCCACACCAGCGGTCAGCCCATGGACATCGGGTACCAGCCACCGGTTCCGGCTGCACCGTGATGCCTGGCCCAGCAACCGGTAGCACATCTCACATGGCCGATCACTCATCGCGTCCATAAAAGTGTTTGGCATGGTCAAACACCGTTTGACGTTCACATGCCGGCCAGTATTTTGATCCCTACCAGCCACCAACGGCGGCGACATCGCATCGCGACACCCGTTGGTTCACCCCTCAGAAGGCAGGGTCCCCTCATGCGCAGACGCGCAGCAGTTCTCGCGACAGCAGGCGTGGCCGCCGCGCTCGCTCTGAGCGCCTGTTCGGGCGGCACGTCCAACTCCTCTGACGACGGTTCGGACAAGGCATCAGCACTCAAGATCGGTCTGCTGCTTCCGGAAACCGCCGTGGCCCGTTACGAAGGAAAAGACAAGCCGTACTTCGAAGAAAAGCTCAAAGAAATCTGCCCCGACTGCGAGCTACTTTACGCGAACGCCAATTCCGACCCTGCCAAGCAGCGGCAACAGGCTGACTCGATGCTGACGCAGAACGTCGACGTCCTCGTGGTCGACCCCATGGACGGCGTCGCGGCCGCGAGCATCGTCAATGCGGCCAAGGCCGTGGACGTTCCGGTCGTCGCCTACGACCGCCTGATCAAGAGCCCGGACCTCACCTACGTGATCTCGAACGACTACAACAAGGTCGGGGTGCTTCAGGCACAGAGCCTGGTCGACAAACTGAAGGCCGACAAGGTTGATCCCTCGTCCGGTGGCATTCTGATGATGAACGGCGCGACCACCGACAACAACGCCGGCAACATCAAGGCCGGCGCACTGAGCGTGATCGAGAGCAGCGGCTACGAGATCCTGGCTGACATCGACACCTGGGACCCGGCGGAGGCCCAGTCGTGGGTCTCGGGCCAGATCACCAAGTTCCAGGACAAGATCGTCGCCATCTACTCGGCCAACGACGGTAACGCCGGCGGGGCGATCGCGGCCCTGAAGGCGGCGGGCGTCAGCTCCATCCCGCCGATCACCGGCCTTGACGCCTCCCTGGCCGGGCTGCAGGCCATCCTGGCCGGCGACCAGCACATGACCACCTACAACGCGTTCAGGTCCGAGGCGGCCAAGGCCGCCGAGGTGGCCTACGCGCTGGCCAAGGGTGAGACCCCGTCGAGCGAGACCAAGGTCGAGGGCATTCCCGCCTCGCTGAACCCGCCGGTGGCCGTCACGATCGACACGATCCAGTCGACCGTCATCGCGGACGAGTTCTTCACCGCGGCGGAGATCTGCACCAAGGAGTACGCGGCGGCCTGCGAGAAGGCCGGCATCAAGTAACCGACGGACGCGGCCGGCCGGCCCGGGGAACCTGACCCCTCATCCACCCCCGGCCGGCCGCGCTCCCCTGCCCCAGGGTGACCGCGGGGCAGTGAACGACCCGGCAGTTCCACGGCAGTAACCCGGCAATCCCCGGCAGTGACCCGAATCAGTACCCGAACCTCGGCCAAGGAGGAACAGGACCATGACAGGGAGCATGGCTCCGCCTGAGACAGACAGCCAAGCCCTGCTCTCCCTTCGTGGCATCAGCAAGAGATTCGGTGCGATCCAGGCCCTCACCGACATCGACCTGGACGTGCACCCCGGCGAGGTGGTGGCCCTGCTGGGCGACAACGGCGCCGGCAAGTCGACGCTGGTGAAGATCCTGGCCGGGGTGCACCCCGCCGATGCGGGGACCATCGTGTTCAGGGGCAGACCGGTCACCATCAACACCCCCACCGAGTCGCGTGACCTCGGGATCGCGACCGTGTACCAGGACCTGGCGCTGTGCGACAACCTCGACGTGGTGGCGAACCTGTTCCTGGGGCGGGAGACCGGCCGGTTCACCATGGACGAGGAGTCCATGGAGCAGCACACCTGGAGCCTGCTCCGCCAGTTGTCGGCCAAGATCCCCTCGGTACGGACCCCGGTCGCGGCCCTGTCCGGCGGGCAGCGCCAGACCGTGGCCATCGCCCGTGCGCTGATCGGCGAACCGTCCGTCGTGATGTTGGACGAACCGACCGCCGCGTTGGGTGTGGCCCAGACCGCCGAGGTGCTCAACCTGATCGAAAGGCTGCGAGACCGCGGCCACGGGGTTCTGTTGATCACTCACAACATGGCCGACGTCCAGGCCGTCTCCGACCGCGCCGTCGTTCTTCGACTCGGCCGCAACAACGGAACCTTCCGCCTCAAGGACGTCACCTACGAAGACATTGTCGCCGCGATAACCGGGGCCACCGACAGCGCCGTCACCCGACGTGCCGCGGCGACGGCGAAAAGGGCCGCGGAGGAATCAGTGTCATGAGCGAGCCTTGGCGAGCGAATCATGAGCACAGTGCGCGTGGTGCCTCATGCCCGCCCGGAGCAAAGCGAGGACGGGCATGAGGCAGGCTGACCCCACGGACAAGAGTGTTCCGGTCGACCTCCAGGACGAGCGGCTGATCCGCGGACAGGGTCTGCGCGGAGACATCGCCGGATTCGTGTCCCAGGTCCGCAACGGTGATATCGGTTCGCTTCCGGTCATCGTCGGACTCGCCATTATCTGGGGGGTCTTCCAGGCCCTCAACCCATTCTTCCTGTCCAGCGCCAACCTGGTGAACCTGGCCATCGAGTGTGCCGCGGTGGGAATTATCTCCATCGGCGTCGTTCTGGTACTACTGGTGGCACAGATCGACCTGTCCGTGGGATCGATGAGCGGTGTGGCCTCGGCGATTCTCGGTGTGGGTCTGACCCGACACGGCTGGTCGGTGCCGACCGCCATAGTGGTCGCTCTGCTCGCCGGCGCACTGGTCGGATTCATCTACGGTTATGTCTTCGTCAAATTTGGCGTGCCCAGCTTTGTCAGCACGCTGGCGGGCCTGCTGGCCCTGCTCGGTCTCCAGTTGCAGATCCTGGGCACCAACGGCTCGATCAACATCCCGTTCGACACCTTCATCGTGCGGTTCGCACAGCAGATGTTCCTGCCCGCGTGGTTGTCCTACGTGTTGGCCACCGCGGCGGCCCTGCTCTACGCCTGGTCCCAACTGGCCCGGGTCCGGCGGCGGACGCGGGCCGGGCTGTCGGCACGGTCCACCACCGGGATCGCGTTCCGGGTTGTCCTGCTGCTGGTCATCTTCAACGGGTCGTCGTGGTACCTCAACCAGACCCGTGGCATCGGGCTGCCGTTCGTGCTGTTCGTGTCGCTGGTCGTCGTGCTGAACTTCGTCCTCACCCGAACGCGATGGGGACGCGCGGTGTACGCGGTGGGCGGTTCGGTCGAGGCGGCCCGGCGGGCGGGCATCAAGGTGGCCCGGATCTACGTGTCGGTGTTCATGCTCGGCACCATGCTGGCCGCCGTCGGTGGTCTGCTGGCCGCCGGCCGGCTGGCCACGGCGAGCATCAGCAGCGGTGTCGGAGACACCAACCTGAACGCCATCGCCGCCGCCGTCATCGGCGG
>DATCXL010000731.1:0-2530 GCA_036565825.1 Mycobacteriales bacterium | reverse complement strand
TCGGTGGCCCGCTGGTACTCGAAGGGTTTCACGCTGACGCCTGTCGGATCGCCGCCACGATGTTCACGTAGGCCCCACAGCGGCACAGGTTGCCGCTCATCCGTTCCCGAATCTCCTCGTCGGTCAGTTCAACGGGGCCGGTCAGGCTCGCCGTGACGTGGCTGGGATGGCCGGTCCTGATCTCGTCGAGCATGCCGACGGCCGAACAGATCTGACCCGGCGTGCAGTAGCCGCACTGGAAACCGTCGTGGTCCACGAAGGCCCGCTGCATCGGATGCAGCACCTCGCCGTCGACCTCCTCGGCCAGGCCCCGCGCGGTGGTGATCGCCGCACCGTCGTGGGCCACCGCCAGGGCCAGGCAGGTGGTGGCCCGGCGCCCGTTCAGCAGTACCGTGCACGCCCCGCACTGGCCGTGGTCGCAACCCTTCTTCGGTGACATCACGCCGAGCTGGTCCCGCATCGCGTCCAGCAGCGTGGTCCGGGTGTCGACGGTCAACGACCGCTGCTCCCCGTCCACCCACAGCGTGATCCGAGCCTCCATCGACCGGCCCCCCGTACCCAACGCCCGGCCTCTGGCGCATGACACAGCACGACCACGCACCAGACCCGGCTGTCAACCGCCACCACAGGCCCCGTCACCTGTGGTGTGCGACCTACCCCGTCGCGGTATCCGCCACACCGGCAGGCGCCGAACGGCCGGGCGGGACCCGACTCAGGGCGTGTCTCGGAACCCGTCGTGCGCGGCGGGACACCAGTGCGCCGGGCGGGTGAGCGCCGAGGACAGCCTGGTGGTGGCATCCCCCGTGGCCGCGCCGATCTGGGACTGGGTGAGGAAGAGGCTTCCGGTGAGGTCGGCGCCGCTCAGGTCGGCCCCCCGCAGGTCCGCTCCGAGCAGGTCTGCCGCTCTGAGGTCGGCGTGCCTCAGGTCGGCCGCGACAAGGTAGGCGCCGCGGAGGTCGGCCCCCCGCAGGCTGGTGCCGTTGAGGTTGGCTCCGATGAGATCGGCTCCCCGGTGGTTCTTCCGACGGCCCGGTACCCCGGCCCGCACCAGTACGCTGGCGCGGGCCAGCAGGGCACCGACGTCGTGCCGGAGTGCTGGAACGTCGATCTCCTCCAGCGTTTCGGCACTGCCGTGGGTGAGGCGGTCGATGTCGTCGCGCGCGCGGCCGAGATCGCCGTGGACGGGGCGGGCCGGCGGCAGTTCCACCGCCTCGGTCAGGTACCAGAGCATCTCGTGAAGCTGCCGCATGACGGAGAACACGTCGAACATCTGTCGGGCGGTATGGGGATCCTGCCGCCAGTCCTGTCCACCAAAGGTGGTCTGGGAGACCTTCTGCCCCGCGCCGAAGCAGTCGAAGACGGTGCAGCCGGCAAAACCCCGCTCGCGCAGGTGTGCGTGGATGCCGCAGCCGAAGTCCGCCCGCAGGTTCACGCAGGGCTGACCGGCGCGCTTGTCGACCGGAAAGTCAGCCGAGGCGGCGAAGGGCAGCGCCACACAGCACAGCCCGAAGCAGCGTGCACAGTCAGGCCGCAGACCGAGAAGGTCCCCGCCGGTGGAGGGTGCTTCGCGCTCCTGGGACAACGTGGGTGATCTCCTGCCGCATGGTGACCATCGCATCCTGCCATGGGGGCCGGCCCACCCGACGCCGTGGTGGCCGCCCGGGTCGGCGGCGTGGTCGACGGAGACGGTGCCGGACCGGCCAGCCGGCTCCGGGGTCACGCCGTACAGGGCATGGTGCTGTGTTGTCCCCTGTGTGTGTGGGGGGAGCTTCGCTCCCACCCCACCCTCAGAGAACCCCTGGCCCGCGAGAATGACCGGCAGACAGCCTGAAACCGACCGTCTCAGCCGATGTAGGTGGGTTGGATCGATCGTGGGATCGGACCCTTGATGCGCCGGCCCTGCTCGGTTTCCTCCAGGGCGTGGCTGAGTATCCCGACGCTGCGGGCCAGGACGAACAGGCCCCGCGCCGCCAGCGGGGGAAAGCCGAGTTCGGCGTAGATGACCGCGGTGGCGCCGTCGACGTTCATCGGTACCGGCTTGCTGCGGCCGCGGTTGAGGACGGTGTCGACCGCGCGGGCGGCGTCGAGGTGGTGGCCGGCGACCACGCCGTCGGCCACCGCGTTGTCCACAAGTGACAGCAGTGGATCGCGTCGCGGATCGACCGGATGGAAGCGGTGGCCGAATCCGGGCAGGTACGGTGATCGCTCCTGCCACCGGGCGACGACCGCACCCGCGGTGGCCAGAACGTCACCGTGGTCGTCGGTCGCGGCACAGATCTCGTTCAGTAGCTCGACGCACTGCTGGCCGGCGCCACCGTGGATGTCGCCGAGCAGGTTGACGCCGGTGGCCATGGCGTTGTTGATTCCGACGCCGCAGGTGGCGGCCATCCGGGCCACCGCGATGGACGGGGCGTGCGGCCCGTGGTCAACCGAGGCCACCAGCGCGGCCTCCAGCAGCCGACCCTGTACCGGATCTGGCAAATCGCCGCGCAGCATGAGCCAGATGACCGACCCGAACCCGGTGGTACCG
>DATCXL010000703.1:0-2706 GCA_036565825.1 Mycobacteriales bacterium | reverse complement strand
CCCGCTCGGCGAGTGCCTCGGCGGTGGCGTCCCCGGAGGTCGTCGCCCGTACCAGGGTCTCCCCGATGACGTGCTCGGGTGCCACGGTGTCGCCGAAGAGCAGGGTCGCCACGTCGGCCACCACCTGCCGGCGCTGGGCCGCCGATCCCCGGGTCGACATGGTGGCCGAGGTACCGACGCACTGGAGGTCGGTGGCCTCGAAGGCGTCGCGGACCCGGCGGACCAACATGGCCACGTCGGCGCCCTGCCGGCCCCGGTAGGTGTGCAGTTCGTCTAGGACCAGGAAGCGAAGTCCCCGGGCGGCCCGGACCAGCTTGTCGCGTTCCCGTGGCCGGGTGAGGACGAGGTCGAGCATCACGTAGTTGGTCAGCAGGATGTCGGGAGGGTCGGCGAGGATACGTTCCTTGTCCTGGTCGGGCTCCTGGCCGGTGTACCGGGCGAAGGTCACCGGTTCACCCCGGTTGGGGTAGCCGTGGCGGAGGAACTTGGTCAGTTCCTCGACCTGGCTGTTGGCCAGCGCGTTCATCGGGTACACGATGATCGCCTTGATGCCCCGGCGGGGTTCCTCGCGCAGGACCCGGTCCACGATGGGGACGATGTAGGCGAGGCTCTTACCCGAACCGGTGCCGGTGGTCAGCACATAGTTGTGCCCGTCGCGGGCGGCTTGGACCGCCTCCCGTTGGTGTTGGTGCAGCGTGATCGACTGTGTGCCCGGGTCCTGCGGGCCGCTCTTGAAGCGGAAGATCCGTTCGCACTCCGGGTGCAGGAGCCCTTCTCGCACCAGTTCGTCGACGCTGCCGCCGGAGGCGAAGTTCGGGTTGAGCGACAGCCACGGGTCCGGCCACTGGTCGCCCTGTTCCAACTGACCGGTGACGTGTGCGGTCACCCGGTCGTCGAGCGGATCGACGAACGCCGAGGTGAAGGCTCGATAGTCGCCGACAAGCCGCTCACGTACCTCAAAAATGTCCCGCACCGACGTTTTCCACTTCCCCCCAGACGCAGTTGCGCTGGCAACTATTCCGCAATGCGGCACGTCGGTGGGCGGTATATCAAACATCTGGCCGCGGACCGACCGGCACCGGTCCTGGTCCTGTTGCCGTCGTTTGCCAGCGGTGGCCATCGCGCCAACCGCGCCGTGGACGCCCAAGGCGCCGGCGCGCACACGGTGTGGTCACCCTCAACCTGGTGAACCCGCACGGTGACGTCGTCGCCGCCGTGGCGGACGACCCCGGCGCCATCGGGCCCTCGTCCTACGTCGAGTGCACCGAGTACGGCGCACCACGAGACGCCTCGGCCGCCTACACCGACCATGGATGGTTGGGCGGTTCGCGACGCTCGTCTGACGCCCTGGGCGGCGTGGTTCTCATGGGCGTGCGGCTCTACAACGCCGCCACCGGGCTCTTCCTGTCCGCTGACCCGATCCCAGGGGTCCGCGACGGCCTACGGATACGCCGACGCCGACTGTTCCCGGCGGCTCCTGCGACCCGTACGCTTACACCCGCGCTGACCCGTCAACCTGCCTGATCTCACCGACATGAGTGTCTCACTGATACACGAGAGGGGCGGTGGTGTCAGGGTGCCTACCAATCCACACCCCAAAAGTCTGGGATCGGTGAGACGAGAGCTCCGCAAGCGAGCCAGGCTGACCGCTTATGTGAGCTTACCGCTCGCCTTGTTTGTCCTGCCCCTGAGATTCTTGGCGGGTTGGTCAGTTCGACGAATCGCCTATTTATTTCTTTTCTGGGTGTGTGTGGCCT
This sequence comes from Mycobacteriales bacterium, assembly GCA_036565825.1. Classification (GTDB taxonomy): domain Bacteria; phylum Actinomycetota; class Actinomycetes; order Mycobacteriales; family DASULA01; genus DASULA01. Next base: position 949 of record DATCXL010000703.1, on the reverse strand, counting down.
GCGTTATCAACGCTGTTCGAGCCATCAACACCGGGTTGCGCGTGGATGCGCGAGCGAGGGACCTTGCGCTCCGGCGGCGAGCGTCAGGAGATCCTGCAACGGTCCGTCTCGCTCTCACGACCCAGAACGACTTCACGACCGAGTCGATGGCACGGTACCTGGAAGCAGAGGCAGCTCGACCAGTTCGTCCGGCGGCCCTGGCTCGGAAGATCGAGCAGCCTTTCGTTGTCGCGTCAGAAGTCAGTGATCAGTTCGAGGCGGAATGGCGACGCCGGGATGGCCTCGTTTTGATCCGGCTGGAACATCACGCGACATGTCAATTTTATTTGTCCGTTGAGCCTCGCGAACCAACCATGTGGCAAGCCAATCTTTCTCTTGCGGTGGACGCCGCATGGGAAATTACGCAACTTCTTTCGGATTCGGACTTCGCACCCTCGGCGGTGACCGAAGTGTGGGCTGCATGAGGGTGTTCTGAGAAGTTCGAACTTCGCTCGGCCGGGTGTCAGCGACCGAATTCAGTGAACAGCTCATCCAGCCGCTTCAGCGACCCGGCCGGTCGATCTCGGCTACGCTCGCGGTCACGGCCACCGCCGGTCATGTTCTTTCTGCACATGCTCATGATCACAGCGGTAGCCGTCTCACCTCCGGCCTGCGACCGAACCGAGGTCCCTGGAGACGTGAGGCTCGGTGGGTGTTTCGTGGCTGGGCCATGCGATGTGGTCAACCGCCAGAAACGGCTCGCCAGCCACGGTCGCGGGGGTTATTCCGGTGAACGCCATGACGTCCCGATGCAGGTGGGACTGGTCGGCGTAGCCGGCGTCGGCCGCGACTCGGGCCGCGCCTTCACCCGCGACCAGGCGGTGGGCGGCATGGTCGAAGCGGACCAGCTTCACGGCGCGCTTGGGCGGCAGGCCGAGCTGCGAGCGGAACCGGGACCACAGCCGCTTAC
>DATCXL010000675.1:0-6438 GCA_036565825.1 Mycobacteriales bacterium | reverse complement strand
GATCCGCGACCGGGACTGATCCGGGTGGGTCCGCCAGCCACGGTGGTGACCGTCACCGCCGAGGCTGTTGCCGCGGATGTTCCGGTGCATGTGGTGGGCCCGGTCCGGTCCAGGTCGGGTTTCTACGCCTCGGTTGCCTCGGTACTGGCCCTACCGGACTGGTTCGGCCACAACCTCGACGCGCTCGCCGACTGCCTGACCGACCTGGCCTGGCTGCCGGCCGGACCGAGGATGCTGGTGTGGGTAGGTCCGGACCGGCTCGGCTCAGCCGACCCGGACGGGTACGCGGCCCTGGCGCAGACGTTGGCGCAGGTCGCCGAGCAGTCCGCCGACGGTTCCCGTCCACTCACCGTGGTGCTGGTCGAGGAGTGAACCACCGGCCGGCCTGGCCTGGTCAGTTCCCGGTGGAACTCGGAACCCAGCGTGGCAGGCGCTTCTCGACGAACGCCGCGATGCCCTCCTGGCCCTCCTCACCGGCGAAGTGCCGGGCGGACAGGTCAGTCATCGCGGCGAGGTCCTCGGTCATCGAACCGGCCGGCTGTCGACGCAGCATCGCCTTGGTGGCCGCCAGCGCCGCTGGCGCGCCCAACACCAGCAGGTCGACGTAACGAGCCACCTCGGTGTCCAGATCGGCCTCGTCCACCGCGGAGTTGACCAGGCCGACCCGGGCGGCCCGCTCACCGTCGAAGACCTCGCCGGTGAGGAACAGTTCGTGTGCGGCCCGAGGGGTCAGCCTGGGCAGGACGGTGACCGAGATCACCGCCGGGATCACGCCGAGGCGAACCTCGGTGAACGCGAAGGTGGCAGACCGTGCGGCCACCGCGACGTCGCAGGCACCGATCAGGCCCACCCCGCCGGCCCGCGCCGGGCCGGCCACCCGAGCCACCACCGGTTTGTCGAACTCCCAGATCGTCCGCAGGATTTCCGGGAACGCGGTCACCGGCATGCCCGCCGTGTCCTCACCGCGAGACGCCTTCAGGTCCATACCGGAGCAGAACACCCGCCCGGCGTGGGTGAGAACCACCACTCGCACCGCGTCGTCCGCAGCGGCCCGCGACAGCAGGCCGACCAGTTCGCCCATCAACCGGGCGGACAGCGCGTTACGGTTGTGTTGTGAGTCCAACGTGATCGTCGCGACACCGTTCCGCACGTGGTAGTGGACGAGTTCGGTCACCGGGTTCGCCTCCTGTCACCATTACCTGGCTGAATTGAAACACTCCACACGTGCCTTCCACCCTGCCATCCGGTCAGCCGCCACCACGTGACGGCTCGTTGCCGTTCGCCGCACTGCGGACGTTGCAGCGCCAACCGTTCGGGATCTACGTACACGTCCCCTTCTGTTCGAGCCGGTGCGGGTACTGCGACTTCAACACCTACACGGCCACCGAGCTGGGTGGCGGCGCCTCCCAGCGCGGGTACGCCGACACCGCACTGGCCGAGATCCGGCTGGCCCGGCACGTGCTGGGCGACCGGACACCGCCGGTCACCACGGTGTTCTTCGGTGGCGGCACGCCCACCCTGCTGCCATCCCAACACCTGGCCGCGTTGCTCGGTGAGATCGACGACACGTTCGGCCTGGCGCCAGGCGCCGAGGTCACCACCGAGGCCAACCCCGAGACGGTCACCCCCGCCTACCTGTCCCGACTGCGGGAGGCCGGCTTCAACCGGGTGAGCCTGGGCATGCAGTCCGCTCGGGAACACGTGCTGGCGGTGTTGGAGCGCCAGCACACTCCCGGTCGCGCGGTCGAGGCGGTGCTCGACGCCCGTGACGCCGGGTTCGCGCACGTCAACCTGGACCTGATCTACGGCACCCCGGGGGAGACAGAGCAGGACTGGCAGGCGTCGCTGGACACGGCGGTGTCAGCCCGGCCAGACCACATCTCGGCCTACGCCCTGATCGTCGAGGAGGGCACCAAGCTGGCCCGCCAGGTGGCCCGCGGTGATATTCCCCGGCCGGACGACGACCTGATGGCCGACCGTTACGCGCAGGCCGACCAGGCACTGACCGCGGCCGGGATGTCCTGGTACGAACTGTCGAACTGGTCACGCAGCAGGTCGTCCCGGTGCCGGCACAACGAGCTGTACTGGACCTGCGGGAACTGGTGGGGTGTCGGTCCGGGGGCGCACAGCCACATCGGCGGGGTGCGGTGGTGGAACGTCAAGCACCCCACCGCCTACGCGCGTCGGCTGGAGTCCGGGGTGAGCCCGGCGCACGGCCGAGAGGAACTGACCGAGACCGCCCGGCGGATGGAACGGATCATGCTGGGCATCCGGCTCAGCGACGGTCTGCCGCTGACCGAGCTGTCGGTGGAGGCCAAGGACGCGGCCAGGCGCGCGGTCACCTACGGGCTGCTGGACCGCCGTGCGCACGTCGACGGGCGGGCCGTTCTGACCCTGCGCGGCCGGCTGCTCGCCGACGCCGTCTCCCGTGACCTGGTCGACTAGCCGACTGGCTCCGGGACCCTGACCACCTGGTCCTCCTGATGAAGGATCTGCGTAACGCGCTGGCGGACCGAGACGGCTGAGACCGACCGGCCGCCCCTGGGTCAACTGCGGTGATCGGCGGGCTCAGGGCCAGATGTAGCCGGTCCTGCGTGGTGTCGGGGTTGGGCTGGTGGTCGGGTGCGTAGGCGTGACCGTGGGACTGGCCGACGGCGGTTGTGACTGCGGCGGGTTGGTTGGGTTCCCGTGATCCGTCGGAGATCGGGTCGGCCGTGCGGTGGTGGGCCGTGCGGTGGTGGGTCGGGATGTCGTGGCGGAGCGGTGAGCCGTCGGCCGGGTGCGGGGACGAACCGTGGCCTCGGCGGGTACCGGCGGGTGGATCGGTACCGCCCGGCGGGTGGGTCGGTCCGATGATGTCGACACGGCCGGCCCCAGACGGGTCGCCGGTACGTGACTGGCTGGGGGTGAGGCGGTGTCGTGCACGACGGCGGGACCGGCGTCCCCGGTGTCCCGGGTGGCATTCTCGCCGGCCCCGATTCGGGCGGAGACCAGCAGGCCGGTCACCAGTGTGGTGGACAGCACGGTAACCGCGAGTGCGAGGTAGCCGGCGCGGGGTAGACGGCCGGTGCGGTCTGGTGGACCGTTGGACCGCGCCGCGCGCACAACCCACTCCAACCGGTCGGCCGGCGCCGGGGGTGTGTCTCCCAACTCGGCGTCCACCAGGTCGCGGAACGTCGTGTCGTCAACGTGCACGGTTCTCCTCGATCGGACCGGTGGTCATCCCAGACCCGCGCCGGCGAACCGCAGTCGCCGGTCCAACCAGGTCAGGGTGCGGGCGCCGACATGCCGGACCCGCCCCGGCTCGACGCTGATCAGGTCTGCGATGTCCCGATCGCCCAGTTCCAGGTAGTACCTGCCGACCACGGTGGCCCGCACCATCGGCTCCAGTTCACCGAGCCCGCACAGCAGCGGGCCGCTCGGAACGGCCAGCCGTAGGTTGTCCGCGGTCTGATCCAGCTCGGGCAGTTCGTCCAGGTAGGTGGCGACCAGCTCCTGCTGGACACCGAGCACCACCTCGAGGTCCGGGCGTCGGGGGTCCCACCGGATGAGGGCTCGGGCCAGGGCCTGCTGGAGCAGGTCCTCGGCGCGGGCCCAGTCACCGCACAGCAGTCGCGCCGCCCGCAGTAGCACCCCCCCGTGGTCCTCGACCAGGTACAGGAACCGGGGGTCCGGTTCTCTGGCCATCGCCACTCCCGCCCCTCGCGCAGCCGACGCCGTACCCATGTCAACTACCGAAAGGCGCGTCGGATACGCGCCGCCGGGCAACTTCCGCGCCTGCGCGTCGGAGCGCCGGGGGAACATGCCATCGGCCGGGCCGGTGCCTGCCGGGCGTGGGGTCAGTGCCGGCCGAGCAACGTCCAGGCCAGCTCGATGTAGCGGTCGGCCTGCTCGGTCAACACGGTTGCGGAGTGGCCGCCGGTGCCTGCCATCCGCACTCGGGGCCGGTACGCTTCCGCTCTGCTGATCGCTGCCCACAGGACCGTCAGTAACCGGGCGTAGAACCAGGTGCGGCGGGCGGCCGTCGGGTGGCCCAACCCGCGGGTGTGTCGATCGATCAGCTCCGGCCACCGGTCTGGTTCGCCGCCGAAAGCGCCAGGGTGCACACACATGTCGGCCATGTCGAGGCATGGGTCGCCTCGGCCGGCGTTCTCCCAGTCGACCAGCCGCAACCCGCCCGGGGTGACCAGTACGTTGGCGAGGTTCACGTCACCGTGCACCAGCGCCGGTGGTGCATTGTTGCCCGGGGCCTCGGCGAGCTGTGAGTGTGCCCTCTCGACCAGCGCGTCAACATGCGGGTCGGCTGCTCGCGCGGCGTACCAGCGCGTCCGTTCGAACAGTTGGGCCGCAGTGACATACACGGCCGGACGCAGGTGGTCGGCGGCATGGCGGGTCCCGGTGTGCACGGCGGCCAGCAGGTCGACCAGATCCCCCGCGAGTCCGTCGGGTTCCCGGCGGCCTGCGGCCACCATCGCCGCCGCCGTGGACCCGTCCAGCCAGGAGCTGACCAGCACCGTCACCGGTAGTCCGTCCGGCCGGGTGACCAGTGCGCGGGGTCGGGGTGCCGCCCCCGCGGCGGTGTCGCGCAGCAGGCACAGCGCGGCGTGTTCACGGGCACCCCGGCTGCGGTCGTCGTCTGGAGACACCTTGGCCGCGCAGACCTCGCCGGGCCGCTCGGCGCGGAACACCACTCCGTTACGGCCCACGCCGGCCGGGATGAGTGCCCAGCCCTCCGCGGAGTCCGCGGCCACGGAGGTGGCTGCCTCGGCCCGGCCGGCAATGGCTGCCCAGGCGTCGGCCACCAGCGTGGCCAGCGCCGTGTACCGGTCCACCGCTAGGCGCCCGGCTCCGGGTGCTCGCCGGCCTGCTCCGACGGGTTCTCGTCGAGGTTGAGCACCCGCACGTGCAACACGTTGCGTTGGTGGAGGGCGGCGCGAAGCGCCCGGTGCAGGCCGTCCTCCAGATACAGGTCACCCCTCCACTGCACGGCGTGTGGGAACAGGTCGCCGTAGAAGGTGGAGTCCTCGTCGAGGAGCTTGTCCAGGGCGAGTTCCCGTTTGGTCGTCACCAGCTCGTCGAGCCGTACCTGGCGCGGCGGTATCCTCGCCCAGTCTCTCGTGGAGTACCTGTGGTCGGGGTACGGTCGCCCGTCGCGGACCTCCTTGAAGATCACGTGTCTCCCTCGTCGCCGGTTACCCGGAGGCGGTGGTGGTGCACACCGCCGCCGTCCAGAGCCTAACCACCCGGCCGGCGGGCCAACCGGGCTCACCCCGGCTTTTGTGGGCATAGAGATGGCTTCAGGAACCTTGAGAGACATGCGAGGACCGGCCCGACGTACACTGGCACTCACATGGGACGAGTGCCAGGAGGTGACCCATGCCCCTCGAGGAACGGAAGCTCGAGGTTCTACGGGCCATCATCGAGGATTTCATCTCGTCGAACGAACCGGTGGGCAGCAAGGCACTCGCCGAGCGCCACCATCTCGGCGTGTCGCCGGCGACCATCCGCAACGACATGGCAGCCCTGGAGGACGCGGGCTATCTGATCCAGCCGCACACCAGCGCCGGTCGCATCCCCACCACCAAGGGATACCGCTTCTTCGTCGACCGGTTGGCCCAGTTGCGCCCACTGTCGGGCGCCGAGCGGCGGGCCATCCACGCGTTCCTGGAAGGTGCGGTCGATCTGGACGACGTGCTGCGGCGGACCGTCCGGTTGCTCGCCCAGTTGACACACCAGGTCGCCGTCGTGCAGTACCCGTCCCTGTCGCGCAGTACGGTGTGTCACCTTGAGGTCGTGCGTCTGACCCCGGCCCGGTTGATGTTGGTGCTCATCACCGACGCGGGGCGGGTTGAGCAGCGCGTCGTGGAGATGCCCGACGAGGTCAGTGAGGACGTGGTGAGCGAGTTGCGCGCCACTCTGAACACCCGACTACGGGACCAGCGACTGGCCGAGGCACCCGACATCGTGTCGGACCTACCCGACACCGTGCCGCCCAGGTTGCGACCGGTCGTCACCATGCTGACCGGCATCCTGCTGGAGACCCTGATCGAGCATCCGGAGGAACGCGTCGTGCTCGGCGGCACCGCGAACCTCACCCGCAGCGCCCTGGACTTCCCAAACACGATCCGTCCGGTGCTGGAGGCGCTGGAGGAGCAGGTGGTGCTGCTCCGGCTTCTCGGCGAGGTGCACAGCCCGAGCAAGGTCCAGGTGCGGATCGGCGATGAGAACACCTTCGAGGCACTGCGGTCGACGTCCGTGGTGTCCATCGGGTACGGGTCAGGTGAGACCGCGCTGGGCGGACTGGGTGTGCTGGGCCCGACCCGGATGGACTACCCGAGCACCATCACCGCGGTAAGCGCCGTCGCGCGCTACGTCGGCCAGTTGTTGGCAGGAAGCTAGGGATCCGTGGCGACTGACTACTACGGCGTTCTCGGCGTT